>JAQWBY010000037.1 GCA_028706165.1 Lentisphaeria bacterium
AGTTTGTTCATGGCGTCCCACAGCTCATCGACATCCATAGCACATTGTTTATTGACGGCGAGGTAGTGCTGACTGAGGACGTAGATTTCATCGCTGGTGAGACGCAGTTCGGTAAAGAGGGTGACGAGGTCGCTGGCGATGGCCTGGCGCATGCTGCGCAGGGACAGGAATCGGCCGTGGGCGAGATCAATCAGAGTGACTTCGGGGTTGTCCTCGTCGCTATTTTTCGGCATGAGGATTTTATGGGCATGGAAGGCGGCGTGGTGGAAGCCGGCGGCGTGGGCTCTGGCAATGTACTCCATGCATTTATGGCAGAAGCCCATACGGAGGCGTTTGCGGTCGCACCAGTCGCCAGTGGGCAGGAGGATGGAGCCGTCGACCGTGTTGTCAATGAAATCCGTGATGATGAAGGAACTGACCAGTTCGCCGAAGTGGCGTTTTTCGCCGCAGGCCAGGACGGTCGGCACGGGTATGCCAAGAGCGCTGAGGGCGGCGAAGTTGGCGGCTTCGAGCACGGCGGTGGAGTGATGAAAAAGCCCGTAGAGTGAACGATTTTCGTCCTCGTGGTATTTGCAGACGACTTTGCGTGAATCGAATCGCTCGGGGAGTTTGACGCACCAGACTTCTTTGCCGGGGGTGTCGGACATGTAGCGTCCCGAGCGTACGCGCAGGGGGTGGTCTTCTAGCCAGGCCGAAGCGGTACCGAAGCCGGGGACTGCCCAGGACCAGGAGCGGAAGGACGCCGGGTCCATGGTGTCTATCTGGCTTTTGAAGCAGGCCAGGGCACGGCGGCGGAAACGCCGGGAATCGAGTGTGGGGGGGATGCTGAGTTCGGTGGTCATGGCGGTGCGGCGGGACGTGATGCTGGCGGCGGGGCAGATGCTGGCAATCAATCTACCACGCTGGGGCCGTTTTGTCGCTTGAGCACTGGCAAATCGCCAATGTATTCAAGCAGCGGCTGGCCTTGTTGGTCCTTGCTGACGAAGATGAAGCCCGTGCCGGGGAAACGCTCGCAGAGCGAATGGGCGAGGGCCTGGTTGCCGATGAATACCGCGGTGGAGAAAACATCGGAGAGCAGACCGCTGGTGGTGACCACGGTGATGCCGTCGATGTAGGTGCTGGGCTGCCCGCTGCGTGGGTCCATGATGTGGCCGACGCGCTTGCCGTCGATGATCCGGAAGCGTTCGTAGTTGCCGCTGGTGGCGACGAAGCGACCGCGCAGGGGCATGGTGCCCAGCAGCGTGCCCTCGGCGAGGGGATTGCGGATGCCAATGGTGAAGGCCTCGCGCCCGGGCGGCGGCGTAGCGGAGCAGGCGATATTGCCGCCTAGATCAAGAAGGAAGATGTTGGCATCGTGTTGGGTGAGGATTTTCGTGGCCAGATCGAGGGCGTAGCCCTTGGCGATGCCGCCAAAGTCAATGCACATGCCCGGGACGCTGAAGGCGACGCTGCGCTGCTGCTCATCAAAGCGGACTTTGTCCAGCCCGACTTTTTGGCATGCGGCTTGTATTTCGTCCTGACTGGGCGCGGCCTGTTGTTTTTCGTGGAATCCCCATAGTTGCATCAAGGGGCCGATGGTGACATCGAAGGCGCCGTCGCTAACCAGCCAGACTTCACGGGCGCTCATGAGGACGTCCCAGAGCATGGGCGAGCAGGTGACGGGAGCGCTGGCGGCGTCGCGGTTGAGGGCGCTCAGTTCACTTTTAGGGTCATAGGCGTTGATGCAGTTGTGGAGAAGTTGCAGCTGGTGGTTGAGTTCAATGAAGAGCGCATCGCTCCGAGCCATTGACAAAGACCAGAGGCTGAGGCGACACGGGGTATTGAAAACCATAAAGTCCCATTGCTGGAGAGACGCGACAGCATCATCATCGGTACCCGGCGTGACGTCGCGATCCCGGTGCAGGATGAAGAGCGCGACGACGCCAATGAGCAGAGCGCAGGGGAGCAGCGCCAGGAGGCGTTGGCGTTTACTGGTTGTGGCGGCGGTGGGCATGATTTTGGGTATAGCGGGCAATGTGCTTTTGAGTGGCAATCGATCACCCATTGATAATGGCCGGCCTCAGGGGACGCCAGGAACCAGTGGGACTGATTGGCGGCGGGGCGCTGGGGCGAGGACTCACGTCTCACGTCTCACGTCTCACGGCCGGGACTGCGGGGACTTTCGAGACCATGGGGAATGACGCTTTGGACACCAGGGACTTATTGGGGACTTCCTGGACTTCGGGGACCGGTTGCTTGATACCCGGGTCGTCCGGCGGCGGCAGAGAGGCAAGGTGTGCGTCTATTATCAATGGGTGACCGATTACTTTCAGTGCCCAAAAGTATAAGGTGCTGGCGTGGTTGTGCAACAGGCGGCGTGCTACATTGTTTAGATTGCCGGAAAAAATGATGAATGCTGACAAGATAGGGATCACATGGCTGGACAAGTGGCAGGACATCAGCAGGGGGCCAGGCGCGGCGCGGCGTGGCTGAATGTGGGTATTGGCTGCGGCCTGCTGTTTTTGCTGGCCATGGGCGCTGCACTGTGGTGGCGCCAGCGGCAGGCGCAGGCGGCAACGACGGCGGCCAAGGAAGTGCTCATACCGCCGGGCTGGACACAGCTGGAGAGTCGCGAGCGTTTGGGGGCGACCTTTGCGGCGTCTGCGGCACTCGCCGGGGCACCGGGCGCGGACTGCGCGCTGGTGGGTCGGTTTTGGGGCCAGCTCTGCCAGCTTGACGTGGTCATCATGGCGGATGTGGTGCGCATCGTTGAGCGCCGTGGCGGCCCCGGCAACGAACAGGCGCTGGCTGAGCTAGCCCTGCCGCAGCCAATGGCATCCGGCGACCGTCTAGTCCTGGTGAAGTCGCCGGATGCCGTGGCCTTATATCGCAATGCCGTGCAGCTGGTGGCGGCGCCCCTGCGGCAGCAGGAATGGCGTCGTCTGGCCTGGGGCTGGGCTGGCGAGAGTACTGCTGACGCCGCGGCGCCGCCGCAGCTGTCCTTCCAGCGGATTGCGCCGCTGTTGTTCAGTGACAACTTCATGCATGACGAGGGTGCGTTGGGCGAATGGAAAGTCGCGCATGGCGACTGGCAGGTGCATGCCTTGCAGACGCCGGTACGCAGTGCCAATCCCTTTTCGTTTCTCGGTCGTGGCGAGCGAGGCGAGGCTATTGCCGGCTATTGGTTCTGGCGGAATTACCGCTTCACCTGCGCGGCGCATCCACTGCCCGGAAGCAGTTTTGGCCTGGGCTTCTGCCGCGTCGACGAGCGCAACGGCTACGAGTTACGTTGGCGACCGGACAGCGGCAAGGCGCCGGCAGCGCTGGTCTTGAGCAAAGTGCGCGACGGCGAACGACAGGTACTGGAGGAAAAGGCGATGACCTTTGCGCCGGGTTTCTGGATGGAGCTATCGGCGAGCCAGCTCAACGGCCTGCTGGAAGTCCATGTCGACGGACATCGGGTCATGCAGGTCGTGGACAGCGCACCGTTTTTGGGCGGCGGCATCAGTCTGCTCAGCGATGGCGGTGAAGGAACGGTTTTTGACGACGTGGATGTGCGGCCGGTGGACCGGCTGGACTTGGCCGACGCGCCGTGGCCGGACCTCGTCTGGCGGCAGTTCCCAGGCAGCGGCGCGGGCGATGCGGCCTGGCACGATGTCGCCAGCGGTGAAATTGGCGGCATTGAACTGGTGAACAGCAGCGTGTCCTGCGCGGTAAGTGGCATGGACGCCACGAATGCCGTGCTGGAACTGCGTTCGCGCATCAGCGATGGCTGTGCGCTGCTGGCGCGCGTCGGCCCCGGCGTGGATGGCGCGCCGGCGGCGCGGATACTTTGGCGGCATCCAGGCGGCGAAGAACAGCTGGCGAGTATGCCGCTGCCAGTGCTGCCGGCCAGCAGCGAACTGCGTTTTTCCTGCTTGGGCCGTAATGCCTGGGTGGTGCTCGATGGTCAGTCGATCTGCTGGGCGCGCGTGCCGCTGGCTGCAGCGGGGCTTTGTGGCGTGAGTTTGGCAGCCCGGCCGGGAACGGCACCGCTGCCGGAACTGACCCGGGTTGGGGTGGCGCCGGCGCTGCCCCTGCCACAAGTCGCTGACCGGGTGGAGACTTTCACGCACGAGGAAAGCATGCGCAACTGGAATAACCCCGTACTCGAATGGCTGCCTGCCCAGGCCGGCGATGCTACGGACTACTGGCACCGCAGCGATTTCTGGAGCGCCCTGGCGGTGGATATGGACGTCATGCGGCTGCGCTCGCTAGCGGCGCAGCCGCGTTGGGGACTGGCCATGGGCAGCGAAGTGGAGAACGGTGCGGCGATCAACACCGTCGCGTCGCTGATCGTGGACAGCAAGAGCAACGAACTGCAGTTCCGGCCGCATCGCGGCCAGGAGCCGTTGGTCCTCAAGATGACCCGGCCGCCGCGGTCGCTGGGACTTGAGCGCCGCGATGGCCGCTTGGTCGCCTATGTTGACGGCGAGGCAGCTTGGAATGCGGCGCTGCCGGCGTCCTTGCGGCGCTTGGCCTTTGTCGGTCGCATTGGCAAAGGCGACACGCGGCCCTGGGCGGAAGGAGTGACCCTGCGGGCAGCGGGCGTGAAGACGGACTCGTTCCGCGAGGCGCCGGCGCAGTGGCTGCCGGTTGCCGGCACCTGGGAAGTGACGAACCGTTGGGAATGTGACCCGCGCTGGTCGTTTTTCTCTGGTGTGCAGCCTGACGGCGTCGCCTGCAATTGGCACAAAGTCCGCCATGGCGAGTCGCTGACGGTGGAGTACTTCGTCGGCCCGAAGATGGACACGTCTCGCGGCAAAAAATACGAATACGCTGGCGACTTCAATTTCGTGCTGGGCGCCGATGGCCGGGACATCAGCAGCGGCTACAGTTTCATGTTCGGCGGCTGGGACGATCGCGGCTCGCAGATATTGCGCAAAAAGAAGGTGCTGGTGGAAAACACATCGGTGATCGTGCCGCGGACGGGCGCGATTCACCGCCGCTGGTTCAGCCTCAAAGTGCGTAAGGACGGCAGCCGGCTGAGTTTCTGGGTCGATGGCGTGCGGGTCGGCACGGTTGTTGACCCGGAGCCGTTGACGGGCGATCGGCTGGGGCTGTGGACCTGGCATAACGGTATGATGGTCGCGCAGTTCCGGCTGTCAAGCGACCAAGACGAATTCGCGCTGCTGCCCCCGGGAACGCCCCCCGAAGGCGCGCCGCAGACGCCCTACGAGTGACGCGGTGGTTTTTTCTTCACGGGTGTTAAGCATACGGGACGTAACATTGATTTGTTAACACGGGAGCATGGACATGAAAGTCGGATTGTGCGGATTTGGCGGAATGGGTCGTACGCATGCGCAGTTGTTGCAGAAGCATGCCGATGTGCAGCTGGTCGGAGTGGCTGATGCGCAGGCAGAACTGCGGCAGCAGGCCAAGGACGCGTACGGCGTGCAGACTTGGTCCAGCGGCGAAGAAATGATTGCCGCAGGCGGCCTGGACGTGGTTTTTGTTTGCGCACCGACCTATCTGCACGCCCCGCTGGTCATCCAGGCGCTGCGGGCAGGCTGCCATGTCTTTGGTGAAAAGCCCATGGCGCTCAACGAGGCGCTGTGCGCCGACATGAGCGCGGTGGCCGACGAGTGTGGGAAGGTTCTGATGATCGGTCAGGTCCTGCGCTTCTGGCCGGAATACGTCTTCCTGAAGAAAGTGATTGACTCGGGTGAATACGGCAAGCTACATACGCTGTCGATGACGCGGGTGGGCGGCGTGTCCACCGGCTGGAATGGCTGGTATTTGGACGAAGAGCGCGGCGGCATGCAGATCTTCGATCGCCATATTCATGATACTGACGCCATTTTGTGGATGCTGGGGCTGCCGCGTGCGGTGTATTCCTACGGCGTGCATCGGGACCCTCACGGCGAAGGTGGCATCTGCCATAGTTTCACCCACTACGACTACGGCGACGGCCTGGTGGTCAGCGCCGAAGGCAGCGCCGATGCGCCCAAGGGCTTCCCGTTCACGGCTGCGTACCGGGCCTTTTTCGCCGGCGCCTGTGTTGAATTCAACAGCACGGCCAAGCCGACTCTGAAGGTCTACGCTGGCGGCGAGGCGCAGGTGCCCGAGTTGCCGGTGGCGGCGGAGACGCTGAGCAGCGGGCTGAACATCAGCACCGGCGGGCCCTATCTTAACGAACAGTGCTATTTCTTCGACTGCCTGCGCCAGGGCGTCAAGCCTGTGACGGTGACGCCGGCGTCGGCCAAACAGACCATTCGAGTTGTCAAGGCCGAGATTGAGAGTTGCCGCGCGCACAAGGCCATCATGCTGTGAACGGTACGAAAGTGACGACAGCCAGGCAGGGGCGAGGACGCTCCGTAAAGGGCAGCAAAACCATGCGTAACACGTTCCTGAAATGGTTGCTGTTTTTCATCGTTATTGCCTTCGCGGTGACCTTTGTCGCGACCTACTCACTGCAGACGCATTATGCCAATGAGCATGCCGAGCAACTGATTGGCCTGAACCTGGTTGATGTCAAAAAGCAGCTGGCGCTGAACGCGCGCAACGCGGCTATACTGCGCCGGCATGTGTCGGAAAACGGACTGGCCAAGGCACGGGCGCTGGCGTACATTTTAGCTCTGACGCCAGCGGCGGCGACCGACGGCACGCAGTTGGCGGAGATCATGCGCGTGCTCGCGGTGGACGAGATCAACGTCGCCGACGGCCGCGGCATTCTCGTGGGCAGCACCGAGCCGCGCTTCATTGGCTATGACATGGGCAGCGCGGAACAATCCGCCTTTTTCATGCCTTTGCTGACCGACCCCAAGCTTGAGCTCATCCAGGAGCCGCAGCCGATTGGTTTTGACGCGCGGACCCTGATGCAGTACGCTGGGGTGCCCCGCCGGGACGCGCCGGGCTTCGTGCAGGTAGGATACTGCTCGGAGAGTTTCCGCCCGACGAAGAACCTGGTGGACCCGCGCAAGACCATCTTCGGTTTGCGGGTCGGGGCCAAAGGGGTGGTGATGATCTGTGAGGGCAGTCGCATCATCAGCGTGGATGACAGTAGCTGGCTGGGCAGCAACTTGGAGAGCCATGGCATCCCGGTGCAGCTGCTACAGGGTGCACGGGAGGGCAAGTTCTCGGCGGTAGTGCGCGGAGTGCCGTCGCTGTGTCTCTTTGAGCACCTCAACGGCTATACCATCATCGGCACCCTGCCAAAAAACGAGATGTACGTGAATCGCAATGCCATGTGCATACAGATGATCGTTTTCAACCTGGTCCTCTTTGCCATGGTCTTCGTGCTCATATCCACGCTGGTGCAACGAGTGGTCATCAGCGGCATCTACGAAGTCAACACGTCCTTGGAGAAAATCACTCAGGGCGACTTGGAGGAAAAAGTGCGGGTTGACGCCAATGAAGAGTTTGTCATGCTCTCCAATGGCATCAACACCATGGTGTCGGCTATGAAACAAGCGATGGCCGAAGTCGCCCGCCGCTTGGACGCCGAGCTCGAATTCGCCAGCGCCATCCAGCACGCTAGTCTGCCGTCGGTCTTTCCGCCCTATCCCGACCGGCGCGACGTGGAGATCTTCGCGGCCATGCATACTGCCAAGGAGGTCGGCGGCGACTTTTATGACTTCTTCCTGATTGATGGTACGCATCTGGCGCTGGTGATGGCTGATGTTTCCGGCAAGGGCATTCCGGCGGCTCTGTTCATGATGACGTCGAAGACCATGCTCAAGAACTACGCAGAGGCGGGCTTGTCGCCGGCGCAGGTGTTCAATGACACCAACCGGCATCTCTGTGCGAACAACGAAGCCGGCATGTTTGTGACGGCCTTCCTGGGCATCCTTGACACCGACACGGGCGTGCTCAGCTATGTGAATGCCGGGCACAATCCGCCGTACCTGCGGCGTGGCGGCGGGCGCTTCGAAGCGTTGGTCCTCACCAGCGGCTTCGTGCTCGCCGGGCTGGATGATTTCGTCTACGAGCAGGACGAAGTCCAGTTGCGCCCCGGCGACACGCTGTTCATGTACACCGACGGCGTCACCGAAGCGCAGAATGCCGCACTGGAGCTGTATTCCGAAGAACGCCTGGAACGCTGCCTGGCGCGCTGGCAGAACGAGCAGGGCGTGGAAGAGCTCATCCACCTGGTCGAGCGGGATGTCGAAACCTTTGTGGCTGGCGCTGATCGTGCCGACGATATCACCATGCTCGCTATTACCTACTGCGGCAATGCCGACGGTGGCGACGCGGCAAAAGAAACTACGGCAGCCGGGCTGGAGCCGGCCGCGGCGGCAGCTCCAAGTATGTCCGAGTTGGTTGTGCCGGCGGCCCTGTCGGCGTTGCCGGCAGTGCAGGAATTTGTGCTCGGGGTGCTTCTTGCCCATGGCGACAGTCCGCCGGTTGTGCAAAATCAGCTTGAGCTGGTGGTCGAGGAGCTCTTTGTGAATATTGCTCACTACGCGTATGCGCCGGGGCAGGGCGAGGCGACCCTGCGCTGCGGTGTGATGGGCGCGCCGCCGGAGCTGGTTATGCAGTTCATTGACAGCGGCCGGCCCTACAATCCCCTGGATAAAGCCGACCCCGATGTGGACGCGTCTTTGGCCGAGCGGGAAATCGGCGGCCTCGGTATATATATTGTCAAGAACACCATGGACGCGGTTGAGTACGAATACCGGGACGGCAGGAACATCTTGACCATCCGCAAGAAGCTGGTGAGTGGGGCGGTCTGAACGCCGGTGATGGCGAGGCAGGACCGGATATAGCATCACGGCCGCCAGCGACAGCGGACTAAGCAACGGCTACCAACAACGCAAGGCGATGAAAGGAGAACGGCTCATGAAGACATTGCTGACTCTGGTCCTTTTGGTTATGGTGACGTTGGCAATACCATCGGCGCTGGCGCAGGTGGATCAGTCGCATCAACGGGCGGTGATTGAGACGCCCGCGCAACGCAGGCAGATTGCCGAGCCAACGGCCAAAGTGTACCCGGCGCCGGTGTCGTCAGCGGGTATTTTTCCCATCAGTATCGGCTTGATCCCGCCGGCGCAATTTCCGGCCGAGGATTGGGACATTACGGGTTTGCGCCTGAATGTGTTTGTCGGTCTGCACAACAACGTCGGCTTCATTGACCTCGGCGTGCTGGGCAACCTCAGCCATGGCGATGTCATGGGGCTGGAAATTGCCGGGGTGTGGAATCAGGTCGCCCAGAATGCCCAGGCCATACAAATTGCCGGTATTGGCAACCGCGTGCTGGGCCAGTTCAAGGGCCTGCAGCTGGCCGGTGTGGTGAACTACGGCAATATCTCGGCTGATGTGCAGGGCCTGCAGCTGGCCTGCGCCAACGTCGCCGGCGGCATGGAGGGCGTACAGATCGGCCTCTTCAATCGCGCGGAGGAGGTGTCCGGTTTGCAGGTCGGCGTGATCAACATGACCAGGAATATGAGCGGCCTGCAACTGGGACTGATCAATATCATCAGTGATTCCAACGTGCCTTTCATGATCGTACTGAACGCTGCATTCTGAATCTGAGCAGCTGTAGACAAGATGACAATGACGATGACACCCGCACACTCTCAGCAGCAGGTAAAGATGCGCCACCGGCAGTGCGTTGTTGCCTGCTGCGCGCTGTGTCTGCTAGCGCTTCTTGCCGGCAGCGGCTGCCAGACGCATCCGCAGGTCGTCGGCAAGATCAAAGTGGAGATGATGCAGGGGCGCCTGGCCAATCCCGAGCAACTGAACAGCGCTCTCTCGAGCAATGACGACCGCTTGCTCCTGTACCTCGAGCGCGGCCGCCTACGGCAAATCAACGACGACCTCGACGGCAGCATGGCCGACTACCTGGCGGCGATGAACTTTTTCGATCAGCAGGACGAGAAGGCCCGTTACACCGCGACTGGCGCGGGCAGTCAGGTCGTGGCGACCGTGGTCAACGACCGGACGTTGACCTACAGCGGCCGCAGCTACGAGCGCATTATGCTCCTGCAGCAACAGGCGCTGAACGTCTTGGCCATGGGGGATTACGAAGGCCTGGGCGTCATGGTGAACAATCTGGCCTATCAGATCGTCCAGGCCGAAAAGCGCTACCAGGAAGAACTCGAAGCCGTGGAGAAACAAAGGCAAGACGGACACGAAAAGGCCTACTCGGCTGTGGACAGCATGCCGGCGTTCCAAAACCAGATGGCGGCCATGAACCGAGACGCCGCCAAAGTGCGCAATTCCTTCCAGAATGCCTACGTGTACTACTTCAGCGGCATGTACTATGAAAGCCGACAGGATTGGAGCAATGCCTATCTGGCCTACAAAACCGCGCTGCGCCTGCAACCGACGTGCCGGACCTTTCAAGACGACGTCCGCCGCCTGGCTCGGCGCATGCAACGAGAGGAGGAACTGAAGGAATTTGGCCTTGAACCGGCAGCGCCGTCAACGCATCCGGCGCCAGCGCCGGATGCAGGCACCGTGGTGTTTTTCTACGAACAGGACTACGTGGACGAGAAGCAGAGCTTTCAGCTGGCGGTGCCCATACCGACGCATGCCGGGGTGACGCTGGTCAATATCACCTTCCCCTATTATCCCGAGGTAACGAACCGCCTGGTGCCTTTGGCGATCCAGAGTCGTCGCGGGCAGGAATTGGCCGTGACTGAATTGGCCTGCGACCTGCAGCGCCTGGCGGTCAAGGATCTCAGCGAGCAGATGCCGGGGATCATCACGCGCATGGTCATCCGGGCGACCCTGAAAGCCATCGCGGGTCACGAGATGCAACGGCAGCTGGGCCTGGCGGCGGGGCTCGCCGCCACCGTGGCCATGGCGCTGCTGGAGCAGCCGGATTTGCGCAGCTGGCTGCTGCTGCCCCGCTACGCCCAAGTGGCGCGTCTGGAGTTGCCCGCCGGCGAGCACGAATTGGCTCTGGTGCCACGCAGTACCCTGAATATGCAACAATCAATTAGCGTGCCGGTCTCAGCAGGCAAAACCACCGTGGTGCACATCGTGAGCGTGCCCGGGCGGATGATCAGCCGAGTGACGCCACTGCCCTAAGGTGATGCGGGGCGATGCCCATAGCAGTTGGTTTGGAACAAGCAAGCGCGGGCCGCAAACAAAGGAGAGTCGGGCTATGAACACATGGACGATGCAAATGAAACAAATTGTACCGATGCTATCACGGATGCTCGGGGTGCTGCTGGTTGCGACCGGACTCCATGCGCTCGCCGCCGCCGCTCAGGCGAACAACGCCGCGCAAGGCGCCGCGCTGGAGCCGGGCAAGCCGGTGGAAGTGACCCTGCCAACGCCGGGTACCGTGGTGGTCACGCCGCCGGCAATCGTCGGCGAAGGCGTGCAGACCCAGCGGGTGACAGTTGAAGTGCAGACCGTGGTGCCACCGAAACCGGCGCCGGTCACCAAGGCCGTGCTGGTTGTGCAAAACCACGCTCAAGCCGAATACCGCGACTTCCTCAGCGGCATGGCGGACTTGCTAACCACGGAACTGAGCAACCGGAACTTCCAGATCATCAACCCGGCCAATGTCGCCGGCGTGACCCAGAACACAACGCCCGAGGGCGAAGTCATGCCGGCCTCGGCCGCCAATCGCCTGGCGCAGACCCTCGGTGCTGACTACCTGATTACCGCGTCACTGCGGCGCATTACCTCCCGGAAACGCGGCGCTGACCCGGCGACGGCCATTACCACGCTGAACATGAGCTTGTCGCTCAATTTGGCCAATGGCCAGGACGGCGCCACCATTGGCGGCGAAACCGTCACGGTGTCGAGTCCGCAATTGACGCCGGCGGGTCTGGCCAACAACACGGAAGACGTGCTGCATGACATGCTGGAGGAGGCCGTGGTGACGGGTGCCGATTGGCTGTCGACGCGGGTCGCGGCGCGTATTCCCGCGCAGGCTCCCGCCGTCAATTTGGTGGCGGTGCAATTCAACTGCAACATGCCTGGTGCGGATATTCAGATCGACGGCGTGTCCTACGGTACGGTGCCCGCGACCCTGCGGGTGGCGCCGGGACTGCATAACGTGGTGGTGAGCTATCCCTATTGCGTGCCCTTTGTCCGCCAGGCCATGCTGACGGAGGGCCAGGTCTTCAATGTGGTGCTCGAGCTGGATGCGACTGGTTTGGCGCGTTGGCAAGACCAGGAGATGTTCGATACCATCGTCAAGCGTATCAAAGAGTCAGGCGCGACCGACGACTATGTGCGCACGGTGTTGGCCGACGGCAACGCCAAGTTTTTGTCCGAAAGTCATTTCCGTTGGGACGGGGCTTTGCAGACCCTCACTGTCACCCGCGATGGCGTGCCGCCGGTGGTCTATGGCCCGACGACAGTTTTGCAGAAGTGATGAGGTCATTGCCTGTCCGGGCCGGCACTGGCCGGTTATTCATGCGACAAAATGCCACATGGCGCAAAAAGAAGGAAGAGACCATGAAGTTTTTCACGACGTTGATGGCTGGAATTGCAGTGTTACTCGTTGCGGCGGGCTGTCAATCGCCCAAGACTGCCGGGCAGTCCATCACGGCTACCATAGTCGATGGTGATCCGCAGTTGGCGACGGTGTTGCGCGTTGACGATCAGCGCCTGGCTCGCTACGTGTCGGTGAAAAGCGTCAATTCGGCGGTGAAGCACGACGGTTTCCTGCAGGCGCAGGTCGAAGTGTTGAATAACAGCAAGCGCGATTACGCCGTGCAGTATCGCTATTTGTGGTTCGATGCCAACGACATGGAAATCTACCCCGGCAAGCGCCCTTGGCAGCAGGCGGTACTGCATGGCGGTGAGAGTATACGGCTGCAGGGCATCTCGCCGTATCCGGAAGCCAAGGCTTTCCGAGTGCAGATCCGACCGATGCCCTGATGAATTGTAGATAAACGAATGACAAGAAAGGACCGAACATGAAGATGAACAAGGTAGTGCTTTGTGGGTTTGGGGCGTTGTGCATGGGGCTCTTTGCCAGCTGCGTATCGACACAGCCGCAGTACGGCGATGCGTCGGAAGCGCGGGTGCTGGGCATGGGCGTGGGGTCCTATGATTTGCAGCAGAACACCATCGTCATGGTTGATTCCCTGCTAGCCAATCCCGTGCTGGACCGCAAGTTGGCCCAGCAGTTCCCCGGCAAGACGCCGACCATTTCGGTCACGCAGATCAAAAATGAAACCATGCAGCTGGGCCTGAACATGAAGTCGCTGTCCGATGCCATCAGTACCAAGTTGATCAACTCCGGTAAATTCGATTTCATGGACCTCAACACCAATCCAGAGTTGCTGGGGGTGCTGACGGGCATGATGGACAGCCCGCTCACGGACGAGAAGAAGATGATTGCTCTCGGCACCCATGACACGCCGGACTATATCCTCAATGGCACGCTGGTGGAGATGCGTGAGTCTTCTGACCGTGTTCGCGAAACCTACCTGAAGCTGACCCTGCGGCTCTTCAACCTGCGCACAGGGAAGATCGACTGGGCGGACGACCACGAGATCCGCAAGACGCAACGGCGCTCTTCAGTGGGCTGGTAAGCGGAGGGGCCCCCGCCCCGACCAAAGGATATGCGAACCGTTCCCCACGCCGCACCAAACGCCGCGTGGGGAATCTTTTGGCTAGTCACTCACTGGAACACGCGAGAAAAGCATGAAGATTGCACGCATTACCGCGTATGTGCTGCGCATTCCGTTGCGCATGCCCTTTCGTATCAGCGCGGGCGAGATTACCGCCAAGGACGGCGTAATTTTCGCCTGCGAGTCAGCAGATGGCCTGGTCGGCTGGGGCGAAGCCGCCGTGGATGCCGTGCCTTTCTATGCCCACGAAACCGTCGGGTCGGTATTGGATCTGGCCAAAAACGCCTTGGGGCCAATCATGAAAAGCCGCGATTGGGCCAGCGCCGCTGAGTTGACCGACGCCTTCGATCACTACCGCGGCAACAACTTTGCCAAGGCCGGCCTGGAACTGGCCTTCTGGGACCTGCTGGGCAAACAGCGCGGCCAGTCCTGCGCGGCCATGCTCGGCGGCGTGCGCAGCGAGGTCGAGACCGGTCCGAGCATCGGCATCAAGAAAACGCCGGCGGAGACCGTGGCTGCCGTGGGCGAACAACTTGCCTTGGGGCGCCGGCGCATCAAGATAAAAGTGAGCCCCGGCAAAGACACGCAGTACATCCGGGCGGTTCGCGAGGCCTATCCGGATATCACGCTGATGGTCGATGCCAACAATGCCTACAGCGAGCAGGACTTCGCCGTTATTGCCAGCTGGGATGCCTTCAATTTGCAGATGATTGAACAGCCACTTAATGAATTTGACATCTATTTTCATTCGCTGCTCAAACAACGGGTCAAAACGCCAATTTGCCTGGATGAGAGCATCCACAGCGAGCATGACCTGCGTTGCGCGATTGCCCTGCGCGCCGCGGACATCATCAACATCAAGGTCTGTCGTGTCGGCGGTCTCTACAAGGCCCGCCGCCTGCATGACATCTGTCAGGAACACGGTCTGGCGAACTGGATCGGCAGCCGCGTGGGCTTTGGCGTCGCCGTGGCATCCCGCCTGGCCGCTGCGTCGTTGCCCAACTGCACCCTGCCTACCGACGCCGGCCCCTGCAGTATGTATATGAGCGACGATATCATCGCGCCATTGCCCGTCCTTCAGCAGGGCTGCATGGTCACAGTGCCAGATAAACCAGGCTTGGGAGTGGACATCTTGGCCGATAAGCTGGCGAAATACACGACCCGGAAAATCGTGCTCTGAGCCCGCCGAGGGTGACGGGCGGCGACGTGATGTGGTTTTCGCGGACGGATCGGCTATTTTCTTCGCGGACGGATCAGCCCGGTTCGTTTGATCGGATTCGGCCAAGTCCGGCCTTCCGAACCTGGCCTGATCTTTTGTCGTCATCGCGGATGCATCGGACCGATCGGGCCGATGCTCTTCATTTAGTGTACAGGCAATGGTTGGCGATAGCGCGGACGGATCGGACCGATGCTCTTCACTTAGGAGCTGTTCGATAATAACATTTACAACTATACCCACGGCCGCTGAAGGCGTCTATCCTCGCGAAAGCAGCCTGCAAGGGGGCGATAGTGCAAGCAAGAAAAGTGAGTTCCATTGCCCCTTTGGCCCCAGTCAGCTTCGCCGACTGGAGCCAAAGGGGCCGAGGAACACGAACGTTGTCGCCGTTATACCCAGGGCGGCGCACGCCTTCGGCGTCGCTTGCCCTGGGCTGGTATGTTTCGCGCTTTCAGCGCTTCTGCCGCTTCGCGGCGAGGGAAATATTGACCGATGGCAAGGCATTTCGGCAAAGAGCGTTTGCGTTGAAAAGTGTAAACGTATTTAATGAACGACTCCTTAGTGTACAGGCAATGCTTGGCGATGCGTTGATTGATAACCATGCGCAAGATCATTCGCCGAGGTTTTGAGCGCCGAAGGCGCGACCTAAGATAGCCCTGGGCGTCGCTTGCCCTGGGCTGGTATGTTTCGCGCTTTCAGCGCTTCTGTCGCTTCGCGGCCAGGGAAACAGGCACGTTTGACTCAGCCAGAAGCTCTATGGCTCAATTCTCAATGGGTGACCGATTACCATACGGTTGTAGTTTTCGCCGGTGGCGCCTGTGTGCTGGCTGTTGGTGTGCTATCTTTTGCGCGGTGACAGCGCAAGAGCGGGCAGGGCGATGAGGGCGCGTGAAGAGGTGCGGTATGTAGCGAAAGTGACGGCAGGCAACGAATGCGACAGGGTTGAGCGAAAAGGGCTGCGGCGACATGAAAGACAAGGTGTACATCATAGTGCCGAGCTACAACGAAGGAGCAGTGTTGGCTGAAACCGTGCGGGCGCTGTTGCCGCTGGGGCACGAGGTCGTCGTGGTTGATGACGGCTCGCGAGACGATCCGGGCGAGCTGCTGACGGGCCTGCCGGTGCATCTGTTGCGGCACGCGATCAACCTGGGGCAGGGCGCGGCCTTGCAGACCGGCATGGACTACGCGAAACGCTGCGGCGCGGCGGCCGTCGTGCATTTTGATGCTGATGGCCAACATGATCCAGCCGATATCGCGCGCTTCCTGGCAGCGTTGGCCGATGGCGCCGATGTCGTGCTGGGATCGCGTTTTCTACCTGGTGCCGAACGGCAGCGGATGCCCATGGCGAAACAGCTGCTACTGCAGGGCGCGCGGGTGGTCAATGGTCTCTTCACGGGGATGTGGCTCAGTGACGCCCACAATGGCTTCCGGGCCCTCAACCGGCGGGCGCTGACGGCCATTGAGCTGACGGAGAATCGCATGGCCCACGCCAGCGAGATCCTGGCCCTGATCCGCAAGCGGCGGCTGCGCGTGCGGGAGATCGCGGTGAATATCGTCTACAGCGATTATTCGCGGCAAAAAGGACAAAAATGGTACAATTCGCTGAACATAATTGTCGAATTGATCATGAATAAACTGTTTTGAGTGGACGCATTGAGGAGTGCTGTAGATGCAGACCTATCCCATTCAATGGATTTTGCTGGGCGGCATTGGCTTGTCGCTGCTGCTGGCGGTGGCGGTATTGAAGAATCAGCTGCTGGGGCGGCTGTTTTTCATCTGTCAGTTTGTGCTTGGCATGGTCTTTGTGTTGGTGCCGGATTTGAGTTCGCGCCTGGCGCGGCTGGTCGGCATCGGTCGTGGTACAGACCTGATATTGTACCTGTTCATCGTGTTTTGCTACCTAGGCGGATTGAGCATCCTGGCAAAATTTCGGCGTTTAGAGCGCAATCAGACGCTGCTGGTGCGGAAATTGGCGCTCGCATCGGCGCAGGTGCCTGAGCGGAAGCAGGTTGCGGGTTCTTTCGAGGGCCGCCAGTAATGACGATCACGGTGATTACCATCTGCTGGAATTCGGCGGCGACGCTGCGGCGCTGCATGGACTCGCTGTTGCGGCAGCGCCGTCTGCCCAACGAGTACATACTGGTAGATGGTGGGTCGAGCGATGGCACGCTGGCCTTGGCCGAGGAAGCGCGGACGGCCTTTACAGCAGCGGGTATTACCTTCAAGGTGCTGACGCAGGAAAGGCGTGAGGGCGAGGCGGGCATACCATCGGCGTGGAACCAGGGCATTGCGGCAGCGTCCGGCGAGGTGATTGCGCTGTTGAACAGCGATGACTGGTACGAGGAAGACGCGCTCTTCGAAGTCGAACAGGCGCTGCGCAAAGTGCCAGCGGCGGATATGGTGGCCGCGCCAATACACTTACGCAAGCAGACGGGCGAAGCATGCGGGGAGATATATCCCAAATGCCTGTGGCTGTGTGAATTGTTGATGCCAATCCCGCATCCGGGCTGTTTTGTGCGGCGGCGGCTATATGACCGCCTGGGCTTGTACGACACGCAATACCGCATATCGGCGGATTACGATTTTATCTGGCGCTGCCGCAAGGCTGAGGTGTCCTATCTGACTTTGTCGCTGCCGCTGGTGAACATGGCTGTCGGCGGGGCGGCGAACAGCAGTCGCGCACTGGCGCGGAATGAAACGCTGGCGATCGCGCGCCGGCACAGCGCCTTGCCGCTCTTGGCTTGGTTGGCGTGGGTGGCACGCTTCCTGCTGAATAAATAAGCAGGGCGCGTGGCACGGGCGTGTCGCGCCAGGACGGGCAGTACGCAGAAGGAAACAGGCCATGACAGAGTGCGTGTACGGTGTGGTTGCAATGACCGGCGATGCCTTGCCGGCCGATGTCACAGCCTTGTTACCAGGTGCGAAGACGGCGCAGCCGAGCTGGCAGTACTTGTGTGACGGCGAGCAGGCGGACGAGGACGGCGCGCGGGTGCTCTTCAGCGGCCGCATCAGTAATCATGCCGAACTGGCAGCGGCGGTGGGCTTGGCGGGCGATTGTTCCGGGGCGGCCCTGGTCGGCCGGCTGATTGCCACGCGCGGTGTTGCCGCACTAGCTGAACTCAACGGGCCCTTTGTGGCCGCGATAGTCCAGGACAAGCCCCGGCGCCTGATGCTGCTACGTGATCAGCATGGGCAGAAATTTCTCTATTATGCGCGGCGGCATGACGGCGTGGTCTTTTTTTCGGACTCCTTGCCATGGCTGCGTGGCTGTCCTGGCGTGGATGTTGGGATTGACTTTCATGCATTAAGCGACTATTTGTCTTTGGGTTACGTGCCATCGCCGCGGAGCATATATCGTGGCATTGGCAAAGTAAGCGCCGGCACAGCCGTGTCCTGGAATGGGGGCGATAACGCGGTCGCAGAGCGGTATTGGCGGCCGCTAGCGGGTGAGCGCAGCAATTTGAGTTATGGCGAGGCGCTTGAGGAGACGCGGTGCTTGCTTGGACAGTCAATCAGGCGCTATCTGCAGGCGTATCCCGAGGCGGGAATACTATTATCGGGCGGGATCGACTCCAGCGTGATTCTGGGCATGGCGGCGCCGCTGAAGACAGGGCCATTCCGGAGTTTCACCATCGGCTTTGAGCAGGGCAATTACGACGAAAGGGCGCTGGCGGCGGAGGCCGCGGCGATGGCCGGGGCACAGCACTCGGAGCGGGTGGTGACGCCGGCCGATCTGTCGTTGCTGCCGGAGTTGCTGGCCGCTGCGGGCGAGCCCTTTGCTGATTCGTCGCTGCTGCCGACAGCCATCGCGATGCGTTTTGCGGCGGCAGGCGGCTGCCAGGCGGTGTTTATGGGCGATGGCGGCGATGAGCTCTTCGGTGGTTATCGGCGCTATCAAGTCATGGCCATGCGTGAATGGCTGCGACTTCTGCCGCGCGGGCTGGTGCGGGCGCTGGCGCAAGGCGCACTAAGCTGTCTGCCGGAGCACGCCGAGCAGCGGACGGCGTTGTCGAGTCTGCGGCGACTGGCGGCGGCTTGGGCGCAAGAGGCCTTGCCCTGTTATGCGAGTTTCCAGGAGCTGTTCTCGCCGGCGATGCGCTATGAACTGGCGGCACCGGTGGCCCTGCGCGAAGCGCCGAGCTACTTGGATGGCTGGGCGGAAGACATCGCCGCGAGCGGGCTCAGCGATCTGGTCGAGCAGATGAATCTGCTGGACTTGCTGCATTATGTGCCGGACGATGGCTGCCGCAAGGACGTGCTGGCGGCCATGGGCACGGGCGTGCAGCCTCTGGCGCCCATCTTGGATATGGACGTGACGCGTTTTGCGCTGCAGCTCCCGCGGCGGTATCGCGTGACTTGCCGTGAACGTAAGCGGCTGTTGCGCTCACTGGGAGCGGGGATTATTCCGCCGATCCTGCTGCTGCAGACCAAACGCGGCTTTGGTGTGCCGGTGGCGGCGTGGCTGCGTGGCGAGCTGGCGCCAGCCATGCGCGCATTGGTGGCGGAGCAGCGCCAGTGGGACCGCGATGGCTGGTTTGATGGCGGAGTGCTCGCACGTTATGTGGACGAACACCTGGCCGCGCAGCGCGACCACGGCGCTAGACTCTGGGCA
>JAQWBY010000323.1 GCA_028706165.1 Lentisphaeria bacterium
GTGGGATATTATGAATTTACCGCCGGCCGTTAAACCCGGTCCTGCCAAAGCCTAATCTCCGACCGTCATTGCGACGGCCGGCACCAGCCCCCCCCCATAGCCAGAGGAATTATCCAGCATGACCACGAAGATCACCGTCAAGACCGGCCTGCACGCCCGTGCGCATTGTCCTGTCAGCGTTGCCTGCGCCCTGCCCGTGGGCCAGGCCGTATCGCTCAAAGCCGCCGATGGCACGGTACTGCCGGCGCAGGTTTTCGAGCATAATGGCGCCAGCGCCCTGGCCTTCGTCATCGACTCATTACCGGCGAATACCGACGTGAGCTACGAGCTTTGTGATGGTGCCGCAGCAGTGGCTGGCGTGACGCTCAAGCAGCACGACGAGCAGATTGATGTCCTCTGCGGCGACGCGCTGTTCACCACCCTGCACTACGGCAGCAAATGGGCCAAGCCCTTTCTCTTTCCCGTGATCGGCCCCTATGGCAGCACCATGACCCGCTCCTATCCGATGATTCCCGACGTCGAGGGCGAGCCCAAAGACCACCCGCACCAGAAGAGTTTCTGGACAGCCTGGGGCGACGTCAATGGCACCAACAGCTGGGAAGAGAAGACCGCCTTCGGCACCATCGTCGTCAAAGATGCCCGCATCCTTGAGAACGGCCCGGTGCGGGCGCGCATTGCCCTCAGCTGCGACTGGTTGTCTGAAAACGGCAGTAAGCTCATGGAAGAAGAGCGCGAGTACGTCTTCTACATGCTTCCTGCCAGCGCCCGCGCGGTCGACATGAGCGTGCGTTTCAAGGCCACTAATTGCCCGGTGACCTTCGGTGACACCAAGGAAGGCGGCATCTGCTCCATCCGCGTCGCCAGCTCCATGGACGCGTCCGGCGCCGGCACCATCGTCAATTCCTACGGCGCTGTCGGCGAAAGCGAAACTTGGGGCAAGCGCGCCGAATGGTGCGACTACTACGGACCCGTCCCCGGCGGCACCGTCGGCATCTGCATCATGGACAACCCGACGAACTACTGCTACCCCACCTACTGGCACGTGCGCAATTACGGCTTGATGACTGCCAATCCCTTCGGACTGTCCTACTTCCTGAACGACAAAAAAGCCAACGGCAGCCTCAGCATCGCCCAAGGCACCGGCGTGGACTTCCGCTACCGCGTCCTTTTCCATGCCGGTTGCTGCCAACATGCCGGCGTCGCCACCAAGTACCACGACTACGTCAATCCGCCAAAAGTCACCATCGCCGAAGCTTGATCCCCACAACCGGCCGGCTAGCCGCCGACCGGCAGTACCACCACCGGGCCCACACACACACCAGCCCGGTGCCCAGCCACCACTCATCAGTAAAGGACCACCCATGGCTTACATTCCCATCGCGCTTGAGATGTACTCCGTCCGCAAAGAATTCACCGAAAACCCCTTGGCGACCATGAAAGCGGTCAAAGCCATGGGCTACGAGGGCGTCGAATTCGCCGGCGACCCGCAATTCACGCCGGAATTCTACGCTGGGCTGCTCAAAGAAACCGGCCTCGTCTGCTGCGGCTGGCACACTCCTTGGGCGCGCGTGCAGCCGGATAAACTGGCCGACACCATCCGCCTCAATCAGGCCGTCGGCAACAAGTACATCATCATTCCCTGGCTCAAGGCCGAGAGCCACCAGGACTGGCTGACCAAAGCCGCCGAAATGAACGCCCTGGCAGACAAACTCGCCCCCTACGGCTTCCGTTGCGGCTATCACAACCACGCCCATGAATTCCAGCTCCTTGACGGCAAGGCGCCGTGGGACAGCTACATGGGCAATACCTACAAACGTGTCGTCATGCAGCTCGACACCGGCAACGCCCTCTCCGGCGGCGCCGACATCATGGGCACCCTCAATAAATACCCGGGACGCTGCCAGACCATTCACCTCAAGCCCTTCAGCAAAGACCCCGACAAACGCTTCAAGCCCATCATCGGCGACGATGACTGCCCCTGGCAAGACATTTTCGCTTTCTGTCAAGACAAGGGCGACACCGAATGGTATATTATCGAATACGAATGCCCGGAGATCCCTGCGCTGGAAGCGGTTGAAAAATGCCTCAAGGCCGCCCAGGCCCTACGCGGCTGAACCGCTGCCGAACGTCCTTGATTTCACCGTGTTGCGCCGGTGCCGGTATCCCAGCCGCACCGGCGCAGTGCATTGATGACCTTCCTGCTTCGCCTCGCCTCGCTGCCTCGCCCTGCCACCCCGTACCGGCCTCTGCCAGCGGCAGCCGCCACAACCGACCATGCTCTATGCTCTATATTGAACGCCAGCCATCCACCCGCAGCGTGGTGCTACTCATCGTCCTGACGCTGGTGATGTACCTCGGCTGTCTGACTATCCACGAGCTGCGAGCCAGCGACGAGGCGCTCCACGCCGCCTTCGCCCAGGACATGGTCGCCAGCGGGCGCTTCCTGCAGACCCACCTGCAAGGCCGCCCCGTCCGCGCTTTCCCGCTGTATTCCTGGCTGGTCGTGCTCTGCTCAGGCTTTCAGACGCCGACCACGCTGAGCGTCCGCCTGCCAGCAGTACTGGCGCTGTTGGGCCTGGCGCTGCTCTGCGGGCTGATTGCCCGGCGCCTCCAAAGCGCTTTTGCCGGCGCCGTGGCTGCTGCAGTAGTTTTGACCTCCCTGGCCAGTTTCCGCATTGGCTGCCGGGCCCAGAGCGAAATTTTACACGCGCTGCTGCTCACCGCGGCCTGGGCGGCCTGGTATTACTACGGCCAGCAAGGGAAAAAATGGTACCGGGCCTGGGGCATCGCCCTCGGGCTGGTCTTCGTCGCCGTGCTGGCAGTAGGCGCCAAGGCGCTCTTTTTCTTTTATTTTCCCCTGCTGTTTCTTCATCGTCCCTTCAACATCTTCCATCGTCTGCAGGGGCCGGCGCACGTTTTTACGTTCACTCTCCTGCTATTGCTGCTTGGCGCCTGGCTCTACGTCATCCCAGGCCAGCCCTTCCTGAGCTGGAACACCATCATGGCTGGCACCAACGATAGTGAAAGCGGCACCCGCTTTTTCGGCCATCTGCTCAGCTTCCCCCTCAAGAGCATCGTTTATCTACTGCCCTGGGCCTTCTTTTTCTGGTCGCCCTTCTGCCTGGCCCTGCGGCAGTTTGAGAATGACAACAACGCCTGCAACTACATGCGTACGATCATTTTCTGCAACGTCTTCGCACTGTGGCTATTGCCCGGCGCTTCGCCCCTGCTGCTGTTGCCGGTGTTCGGGGCCATGGCCATCCTCATCGGAGTGCATTTCGAGATCGTCATCCGCCGTTATCAGCATGTTCTCATCGGCATCCTCCACGCTGGTGCCTGGCTGGCCTTCGCCACCGCCGCCGCCGGCACTGCCTTCTGGTGCCTGGTCACCACCGGTTTGATCAGTATTGACGATTTTTCGCGACGCTGGCCCGTCTTCTTCGCCGCGGCGCTGCTCGTTACCATGTTGCTACTTTGGACTCAGATCCTGGCTCCCGGCAGCAAGCGGACTTTTCGTAGCAGCATTCTCTGGTGTGTCTTCGCCTTCCGACTCGTCGTCATGTTTCTGTATTATCCCCTGGACAACTGGCTCCACGACAGCCGTCGCGCCACCGGCCTGGCGCTTGCCGGGCTAGGTCAGCCCCTGCTGGCGCCGGTAACCGGCGTTGATCCCGATACAGCCCTGCCGCCCGAACCGCCGCCGGCAGCGACCTTCCATCAGCTGCGGCGGGACATTCCGCGCATTTATCTGCACTCCAACGACTTTTATCAGGTCGAGACCTTCTATCTGCACAAACCCATCGTCAACGTCAGCAATCCCGTGCAGGAGCTTCCCACCGATGAAGCGACGCTCTACGTGCTGAGTCCCCGCAGTCCGGCCGTGCCCACGCACAACTGGGAGCCTATCAGCCCCGCAGTTGATCCGAAATTGCGTTATCGCCTGCAGCTGTGCTTCCGGCCTGGCTCCACCCACACACAACAGCCATCGGGGCGTCAGCCCCTCCTGGCCATCCAGCGCGTTCCGGAACGACGCCATCCCGACGCCCCTCCCGCCCGCCTGCAGCTGTTTCGCGGCAGCCGACGTTAAACCCCCTCCCCTCCCCGCCCGCCCCGAGCCAAGGATCATCCCATGCTTCCCTCCATCAAAGACCTCAGCTACGCCGATCTCCGCCAGTGGCTCGCCGAACGGCAGCAGCCCGCTTTCCGCGCCAAGCAAATTCAGGACTGGCTGTTCAAAAAACATGCCGTGGACTTCAACGACATGGCCAATCTGCCGCTGGCGCTCCGCCAGTCCCTCGCCGAGCATTTCCGGGCTTTCACGCTAACGCCGCTCAAGACCCAGACAGCGACGGACGAGACCAGCAAGTGGCTGTCGCAACTCGGTGATGGCGAAACCATTGAGACGGTGCTGATTCGTGCTCCCGAACGCGACACGGTATGCATCAGCTCCCAAGTCGGCTGCGCCGTCCGTTGCATCTTCTGCGCCAGCGGCAAACAGGGCCTGGTGCGCAATCTCAGCTCCGCCGAGATTCTTGACCAAGTCATCCTGGCCAGCCGCGCCGTCGGCCGCCTGGTCAACAACGTGGTCGTAATGGGCA
>JAQWBY010000324.1 GCA_028706165.1 Lentisphaeria bacterium
CTGGGCATTGCTGTCCTATTGTTCTTTTCGGCATTCTTCTCCTCTTCCGAAACGGCCCTGTTGTCGCTGAAACGCGCGGAGGTCAAGCGCATGGGCAATGGCGGCCGCGCGGAACAGGTCGCCGCAAAACTGCTTAAACGCCCAGAACGACTGCTGGCGACCGTCCTGGTCGGCAATATGTTCGTCAATGTTCTGCTGGCCAGCTTGTGTGCGGCGTTGCTGGCGCGGCTGTTGGCTATCGGCGGCGGCCCGGCGCAGTTGTGCGAAAGTGCCGCCGCCCGCTTCGACATGGGGCTGTCGGCTCAGACCCTTGCTGGGGTAGACGAAATCGCCGGTGCCCTCTTGAACGTGATCATCGTGACGCCGCTGCTGATGATATTCGGCGAGCAGACGCCCAAGGTGATAGCCTACGCCTATGCGCCACAGCTGGCTTGCGCGGCCGCCTATCCCCTGCGCTTCCTCGGCGTTGTGTTGGCGCCGGGTATCTGGTGCCTGCACAGCCTGTCGGGTTTTTTGCTGCGGCTGCTGGGGCATAATTCGGGCAACAGCTGGGAAGCCCTGACCAGCGACGAGCTGGTGGCATCCCTCTCCGCCGGCGCGGCCGGTGGCGCCACCAATGAACGCGAACGCGAGCTTCTCCAACGCATCCTGCGCCTCGGCGCCATCGACGTCAAGGAAATCATGGTGCCCCGCACCGAACTGGTTGCGGTCAGTGACACGATGACGCTGCAGGAAGCCTTTGACAAGGCCCGCGCCAATCGCATTTCCCGCATGCCAGTCTATCACGGCGATCTTGACGACATCTGGGGCGTACTTTCCTTTGGGGACTATCCGCGCTGGCGCAACCAGCCGGAAATGGCCATGCCCTTGGGTGATTTCCGCGAACGCATAGCCGTAGCTGACGAACAAGACGCCCAGCTTACCATGTACAGCCCGGTCTACCCCGTGTACATGGTTCCGGAGACCGTCAAGATCGACCGTCTACTGACCACTATGCGCAAGCGCAGCGCGCAATTCGCGGTGGTCGTCGGTGAATACGGCGGGACATCCGGCATCGTCACCCTCAATGATATCCTCGAAGAGGTCATTGGCCGCTATTCGCGCAACGGCTTCAATGAAGACGTGCTACGCGAAAACAACGGCGTGATTCTCGCGGACGGGCGTGCGCACTTGCGGGTACTGCAGGAGCGCTTCGGCGATGCTTTCGCCAATGACGAGGGCAGCGCCGACACTATCGGCGGTCTGGTGATGGAGAAACTCGGTCGTCTGCCGCGGACGGGCGACACCGTGGCTCTGCCAGGCTTCCTGGTGCGAGTGAACCGCATGGCCGGTCGTCGCGTCGGCTCGGTTGCCATCACGGCGATCGCCTTGCCGGACAGCGAAACCGGCGAAGGAGGGCGCGAATGACGGCGTTACTCCTCAGTCTGCTTTTTCTGCTGTTGCTGTACGTTCTATCAGCGCTTTTCAGCTGTATGGAGACGGTCTTCACTTCAGCCAGCTATGCGTGGCTCAAGGAACGGGCCGAGCGCGGCGACCCCTGCGGCGCGCAGGCCTGCCGTCTGATGGACCAGGCCGGGGCCTTTCTGGGCACGGTGCTCTTTGGCAACAACCTGGTCAACATCACTATCACGACCCTGTTTCGCACCATGTTGGCGCTGGCAATCCTCAATGCGGATTTGCTGGCGCTGCTGCCGTCGTCCTTGCGGGTGTGGTCCGGCTGGGAAGACTGGCTGACCACCTTGATTGTGACGCCGACCATGTTGCTCTTTGGTGAAATGCTGCCCAAGGCCATCGGGCGCAACCACGCCGACAAGCTGGCTCTGGTCCTGGTCCGCCCCCTGACCATCGCCAACCGGCTGTTCAAGCCCTTTGTGGTCAGCCTTGACTGGATATCCGGCCGGCTGGCGCGCTTCCTAACGGGCCGTGAACTCGAAGTGCACCGCGGCCGGGTCACCAGGGACGACCTGCGCATCTTGGCCGAAGTCGCCACCGAGCAGGGTCTGGTGCGCAAAGAGGCCGGTGATATGCTGCAGATGGTCCTGGGGCTGGACACCAAG
Source organism: Lentisphaeria bacterium (assembly GCA_028706165.1). Lineage (GTDB taxonomy): Bacteria > Verrucomicrobiota > Lentisphaeria > Oligosphaerales > Oligosphaeraceae > Oligosphaera. The sequence goes on from JAQWBY010000324.1 coordinate 2,058, forward strand.
CCCATCGAGACGGTGATGGTGCCACTGGTCGATGTGCGTTCTGTACCGCTCACGGCCACGGTCGCCGAGCTGGAAGCACTGGGCGCCCAGACCGGCTTCAGCCGTTTTCCCGTTTTCGATGGCCGGGTGGACGAGATCGTGGGCATCGTCAGTCTGCGGCAATGCCTCTACGACCAGCCCGTGCGTATGAACGAAAACACCGCCCGCATGGACGCCCAGAAAATCACGCCTTACGTGAACCGCAACGTGCTTTTCGTACCGGAGTCCAAGTCGGTGAGCGAGCTGCTCTACGAACTGCGCTTCCAGCACATACCGATGGCGGTCGTGGTCGATGAACACGGCGGCGTGGTCGGGCTGATCACCGTCGAAGACCTCGTGGCCGAAATCGTCGGCGGCATCCATGACGCCCGCAATCAGGAGTCGGTGATGATCCGGGTCGTCAGCCCGCAGCTTTTCGAATGCGATGGCAAGGCCGATATCCGGGACATCGAGGAACATCTGGGCTTCAACATCGCCAATCAAGGCTTCGAGACTGCTGCTGGACTGGTACTCAAACTAGCCGGGCGCATCCCCAAGGCCGGCGACCGCTTCCCCTACGAAAACTGGTTCATCGATGTCTTGGAAGTGCGCCGCCACCGCGTCGTCAAATTGCGTTTTACCAGGAAGAAATAACCTTGGCCGCATGGAAAATGGAGGCCGTGATGACTGACCAGCGTTATGCCCAAGGCCCGCATTGCCGTAGCCTCTTGCCGCTGTTCGCTCTGCTGCTGTTGCTGCTTGGCGCTGCGTCCTGCCAACGCGACCGCACGCTGCTGCTGGAAAGTCAGCCATCGCCGGCGGCGGTTTGGCAGGGCGATGACATCATCGGCACGACGCCTTGCCGCATAACCCCGCCAGCTCAGGGCGAACTGTCGCTCATGCTGACTGCTCCGGGGTGCAAAGACAGCGTTCTGAGCATCCCCGCCGGCATGATTGCGCCAGCTGGCCGTCTGCTGGTCAAGCTGGCCCAGGCGGAAAAACTTGGCGTTAGCCTGCGCTGCCAGTCCACTCCGGCTGGCGCGGAGCTGTTTCTGGATGGCGAATTTCAGGGTCGCACTCCAGTCATCATCAATGGTTTGGAGCCTCGCGCCATCGAACTTATCTTTCGCATGAAGGACCGCGAGGCGGTGACCAGGCAGGTCGATTTGTCTTCGGGAGGGGTTTCGCAGGCCATTCATGTGAAACTACCCAGCCAGACAGTGGCCTTCTACCGCAACAAGATCAAAGACGAGCCCAACAGTCCCCATCACTATGCGGACCTCGGTCATCACCTGATCCTCGAACATGACTTTACCGAGGCCGCCGTTGTATTCAAAGAAGGGCTGGTACTCGTGCTTGACGGCAAGGCCAGCGACGGCGGCCACCGGCTGTGGTCCGAAGTCGACCGCGTCATTACCAAGCAATATGACTATGGCAATGCCGATGCCCTCAAAGCTGGCCGCGAAGCCATGCTGTCACTCCTGCGTGACCTGCGCCGCGAACGCAAGGACATTCGCGACCTGCAGTTCTACACCAATTACATCAACTGTGCCGACGCGTTGAATTTCCGCCAGGAAGCCCAGGAACGATTTGCCGATGCCTGGGAGCTCTACCCGAAACACAAGCAGCTGCAGCCTTTTGTGAAACGCGGTTTTGCACCATGATGATCCGGGGCTCTGACGCTAACGCTGACGCCAAAACACCGCTGGAAGATGAACGCATGCAAGACAAACTGAATCGTCTGGAAGACGCTATGCGCGACTTGGGACAGCTCGCCATCGCTCTCTCCGGGGGTGTCGACAGCACCTTGCTGGCCGCAGTGGCGCGGCGCTGCCTCGGCCGCAACCACGTTCTCGCCCTGCATGTGCAGGGGCCCTTTATTGCCGGCGATGAAAGCATGCGTGCGGCCGCCTGGGCCGCAGCGGCGGACATCACGTTGGTCACGGTGACAGTCGATATGCTCGCCAATGAGTCCATCCGTTGCAATGACCCGGAACGCTGTTACTACTGCAAAAAGCTAATCATGAGTACCTTGCTGGACGCGGCCCGCAAGCGCGGCTTTGCCGTCCTAGCCGATGGCAGCAATGTCGACGATCGCGGCGATTACCGACCCGGCCGGCGCGCGGCCGACGAATTGGGCGTGCGCCATCCCCTCGAAGACGCCGGCATGGACAAGGCGGACATCCGCGCCCTGGCGCGGCAGCTCAGGCTTCCGAACTGGGACTTGCCGGCAGCGGCGTGTCTGGCTTCGCGTATCCCGACGGGCACCCCCATTGCGGCGGCGATGCTACGCCAGGTGGAGCAGGGCGAAGCTATCCTCCATCGCCATGGCCTGCGCGGCATCCGCCTGCGGCACCTCAGCGGCATGGCAAAAATCGAGGCGCCGCCGGAGTCATTCGCGGCCATTTTGACCATGCGCGAAGAACTACTGGCGGCACTGCGCGACCTAGGCTTCAGCGACGTTGTCCTCGATCTAGCCGGTTATCGCATGGGCGCCATGAACGCG
>JAQWBY010000325.1 GCA_028706165.1 Lentisphaeria bacterium
GAATGGTCTCCAACGGCTCCTGGAAGTCGTGGCTGATGTGCTTGTAGAATTCCGCGTAATCCTCGGGCTTGATCTCGTTCTTGGGACGCTGCCAGATGGCCTTGCGCGAGTTCAGCGTCTCTTCCGTAATGGTCACTGTCGGCTCCTCGCCCTCAATGACCTTGCCGTCCTTGTCGCGCTTGGGCTCTTCCCGGCGAATGTCCATGCAGATGGGATGCTCCACAAAATCGGAAAAGTGCGTCACGGTCTTGCGGATCTTCCACTCGTCGAGAAATTCCTCGTGCTCGGCACCGAGGTGCAAAATGACGTCCGTGCCGCGCTTTTCGCGGGTGCAGGGCTCTATAGTGTAGAAGCCGTCGCCCTTGGACTGCCATTTGCTGGCACTGGCCGCGTCGCCCGCGCGGCGGGTGATGACCGTCACTTCGTCGGCGACCATGAACGCCGCGTAGAAGCCCACGCCAAACTGGCCGATCAGCTCCGGCGGCAGATTCTCCTTGTTGCTCTGCAACTGCTCCAGGAAGCGCTTGGTGCCCGAGCTGGCGATGGTGCCGATGTTGGACTCGACCTCCTCGGCACTCATGCCAATGCCATTGTCGGTGATGGTGAGCGTCTTGGCGTCCTTGTCCGCCGTGATCTTGATCTTCCACTCGGCGTCATTCTCCAACACGCCCTCGTCCTTGAGCGCCTCAAACCGCGCGCGGTCAATCGCATCCGACGCATTGGATATCAATTCGCGCAGGAAAATCTCTTTGTTGGAATACAACGAATGAATGACCAAATCAAGAAGTTTCTGGACTTCCGTCTTGAACTGACGTTTCTCTGACATTGTCTACAATCCTCCAATACAAACACTTACTACCTATGCGACCCCGACAGGGGCCGACTACCAAAAAAGACAAAGCGACAACAGCCGGGCACTCGCGCCCCCGGCTGTTTTTGCGCGGCACCGGCGCTTTGACAACGCCCGCCGCGGGAAGTTGCCACCCGCGCTCTGTGGCGAGCGTGGCTCTTAGAAATCCAGTTCAAGCTTGACCTTCGGGAAAGCCGTGAGGTGGAACATGACCATCGCCTGGAAGTCGCTGTTGTCCCAGCCCACGCCCAACGACATCACCCAGCAGTGCAGCTGCCGCCGCAGGGTGTAGAAGTGCTCCGACAGGCGGTTTTCCTCAAAATCATACTCGGCGTGGATATTCACGCACGTGAGCGCGTTGATCGGCACATTCAGGTCGCCGGCAGCGATATCTGAGGTCTCGAACATCTTCTTGATGTACGAGCTCTCGCCAGTAAGATCGACCAGGCTGCTGCCCATGGACCAGGCCGAACGCGACAGGTGGTCATTGCGGTAAATGTAACGCAGGCTCAAATTGAGCCGCTCTTCTTCGCCCAGGCGCGTGCCCAGCTCGCCGCGCTGAATCTCGCCCTCGCCCATGTCATGCAACAACACGCCCCAGAAACGCAGATCGCGCCGCGGCATCACGTCCAGGCGATTGCCCAGATCGCCACCGTAGCGGCCTGACTCCTCGCCGCGGTCAAAATGCACATCCGCGTAACTCTGCCAGCGCGCGATGCTGACCACGCCGCCGTCCCGCCGCGTGTTCAAACGCTGGTCCAAACCCAACCGCAGAAAATTCTGCTTCTCCAGCCGGTCAATCTCATCGAAGAAGTATATGAAATCACGGTCCTCGGTGGGCGTCGACGCGTAGGTGTAATTCACGTATGGCTCGACGACGTGCCGCAGGTCCTGGATGGACAGTGCCGGCAAGGCCAGGTCAAGCCAATCGCTGCTCATGCTCGTACGCGCTTCAATGCCGGTTTCGAAGGCAAAGCGGGTGATCTCGCCGCCATCGTCATCGTAATTGCGAATGGCGTTGATGGCAAACACGTTGTCAGGATTATCCACGGCAAGATTGTTAGCGATGTCATTGCCCGTCACCCGCGTCTTGCTGCTCTGGTTGTAGTAGGTGGCGCGGGCGCCGGCGCGCGGCGTAACAGTCACGTGGTCGCGAAGCTCGAAGGGCAGGTAGATAAAGTGCACCGTGTCCGCACGCATGCTCCGGTAGTCGTCCAGATCGCCATGCAGCGCGGGATCAAAGACGCCCAATGGCAGCAGCTGGTCGCGGCCGAGCGCGAAATTACGCCATTTCATGGAGTGATAGCCGGCCTTGGTTTCACTCTGGTACAGCAACGGCAACACCCCGAGCCGCACGCGCGGAATGTCCAAACGAATCTCCGGCAGGGTCTCCGACACGGTATAGAACTCGTTGAGGCGCGGCCGCAGCGCGATGCCGACGCTGTACCAGCGTTCGTCGTAACTCACATCCAGGTAGGACTTCGGCTGCTCGTAGCGCCGATAGTCGCGCCGGAACCAGTCTTCGAGCATCTCAATGTCGCTAAGCAGATCAAGATTCAGGCGCAGGCTCAGCTTAGCGGACAGGCGCTCGCGATGGTAGTAGTTGACGCGGTAGCGGTCGTCCTTGCTCTCAAAACGGCGGTTGAAGCCGTCGCTGGTCTCGGGCGTGTCGGTGTCATGCAGGCCGTAAGCCGTCAAATCCACATCGCGGCGCTCGTTGCTTTGCTCGTAATCCGCGCCGAGGCCGACGCCGCGCTTGCTCATTACGTCCACATAGGCCTTGGCGCTGTGGTCGTCACCAAACTTCCATACCCGCCCGACCTGCAGATAGGCGCCGCGTTTGCCCGAATAGCCCGGCTTGAGAATGTAGCCGAACTGGTTGGCATTCGTGCTTCCCCACAAAAAAGGCAGATAGAACACCGGCACCCGCCCAAGGCGCAAAACGACATTCTTGGCGAAAAAGCGGTTGTCTGCGCGATGGCCGATCGAACTGGCCGACAGACGATAATGCGGCTCCGGACAATCGCAGGTAGACAGCCAGGCGTTGCGCAGCGTCTGATTGCCCTCAGCGCTGTTGTCGCCGCCATCGCCACCGCTGTGCCACACCGAGCCGTCCAGCCGATAGGGCCCGAACGAAAAGGCGCGGGTCTTGAAGTTGCCCTTGACGGCCGGTGCCCGCCATTGCCCGCCGTCCTTGAGGTCGATGACCACATTGCCCGTCGCCGTAAAATCCTCCGTCTCTTGATTGACGGCGACGTCGTCGGCAGTCATGGTCAGGTTGCCGTAGATGATGCGCACATTGCCGCGAGCGCGAGCCTCGCCCGTCTGCTGCGAATGCTCAACCGTGTCGGCCTCAATCTGCATCTGGCTGGTGTCGCCAAGGATCTCTTCGACCTGTGCCAACAAGGACGGCGTGAACGCAAACATGAGCAGGACGGCGACGACCAAACCAGCAAAGACGATGCGGTGTTTCATGGGTGGCCTCTTCTATCGCGGTGAGCAAAACTGCGAATCAGGTCGGTGGCGGCTTAGCAGCTAGTGCCTGCGGGTCATTCCTACTCAGCACGCTCTTCGTCCTGCCGCGCCAACTGATGCGGCGGCAGCGGCGCCGGCGTTGCCCCCGGACGCACGGGCGGCAGCGGCGCGCCGCCTTGATAGATGACTTTGCGCTTGTCCCAGAGCTCTTCCAGGCAGTAATAGCGCCGCAACTCAGGCATGAGGATGTGCACCAGGATCACACCGTAGTCCATCACCACCCACTGACTGTCATGACCGCCGTCGCGACCACGTGCCGCCAAGCCCTGTTCCTGCATTGCCAGCCTAATATGCTCCGCCAAAGCTCGCACGTGTGGCATTGACGTACCGCTGCAAACGACATAAAAATCCGCCAGAATCGACTGCTCGCGGACGTCGAAGAGCAGGATGTCAGCGGCTTTGCGTTCTTCACATACCGTCACGCAATGGCGCGCAATGGCTTCGGCATCGAGATTCGGCGGCAACTGGTCTGTCATGTTTTCTCCTCTGGGATGGTACGCTGCGGTCTAGGCGTCACGGCCGGCCACGCCGGGGCTGCGCGATCAATCACTGGGCGGGCGAGGCCGACTGATATAAATGATGTTCGACAATGTATTTCCACACCGGCACCGGCAGAGCCTGCTCCAGGTCCTCGCCACGAGCACAGGCCGCGCGAATCGCCGACGACGAGAGCTCGCTGAGCACAATGTCGTCGCCGGACAGCACCGACCCGAACAACTTCATGGCATTGCGCTCGCCAAAAGCCTGCGCCAAGGTCGTGTAGGCCGGCGGCATGACCCCCGGACGGGGATAAATGATGAACTTGAAATGCTGCACCAGCTCGGACGCACGATGCCACTCCGGCAGGTGCCGCAAACTGTCCATGCCCATGATGAAACAAATCTCGCAATCAGGATAAATCTTGCGCAAGATCGTCATGGTGTCGTAGGTGTACGAGAACTCCTCCGCACGCTGCAGCTCGATATCCGAATAACTGAAGTCCACAAAGGGCTCCAACGCCAGCTTGAGCATCGCCAGGCGGTCCAACGCCGGACTCAGCGCCCCCTCGGCTTTATGCGGCGGCCGGAAAGCCGGCACAAACAGCACCTCGTCGGCCTGCCCCAACTCAATGATCCGCCTGGCTAACTGCAAATGGCCATTGTGAATGGGATCGAATGACCCACCAAATACCGCCAGACGTTGCGAACGGGCGA
>JAQWBY010000326.1 GCA_028706165.1 Lentisphaeria bacterium
TGTTCTACGGCATGACGCTGATGTCCAAGGAGCTCAAAGCCATTGCTGATTTCCCCACCTTCGTGTCATTTTTTCGCATGTTCGACTGCACGCCGGACGCCGCGGGCTACCCGCCGTTCATGGCGGTTCTGGGCGCGATCGCCGTCGGCACGGTCATGACCATGGTGGTGCAGAGCAGCTCGGCCACGGTCGGCCTGGCCATTGCCCTGGCGGACAGCGGTCTTATCAACTTCTATACGGCGGTGCCGCTGATCCTCGGCGATAACATCGGCACGACCATCACGGGCTTCCTGGCGGCGATCAACACCAACCGCACCGCTATGCAGACCGCCATGGCGGCAACTATCACGAAACTGCTTGGTGTATTCATCATGGTGCCACTGCTCTATGTGCCATGGGAGAAAGTGCCCTGCTTCCTGCAGCTGGTCAACACGATCACCAGTGGCGACGTTTTTTCCGAGACGCCGGAGAATATCGGCCGGCATGTCGCCGCCGCGCATTCGCTGTTCAATATCTGCAACGTGATCATGTTCTTGCCCTTTGTCAACGCGATCGCGGCTACCGTTCGTTTTGTGTTGCCGGCCAAGGTCGCCGGGGAGGGCGGTGAGGGCCGCATTTGTTATCTTGAGCCCCATTTGCTGAACACGCCGTCGGCAGCACTCAACCAAGTGCTGTTTGCGCTGATCAGCATGACTCGCGAGGCCATGACGCTCTCACAGAAAGCCATTAACGCGGTGCTGCATTGTGACCAGTCTGAGGCCGAGCAGGTGCGGGCAATGGAGAGTCGCGTTGACGACGCCCAGCGCGATATCATTGATTACCTGGTGAAATTGACCCGCCGGACGCTTAGCGAACGGCAGTCCTCGACCATCCCGGTGTTCATGCATTGCGTCAACGACGTCGAGCGCATTGGTGACCGCGCCATCAATATCTTCGATCTTACCGAACCGCTGGCCCTGCAGAATGACGGGCCTTTTTCCGAGTGGGCCGTCAATGAGATCACCGAAATCAACGAACACATCCGCAAACTCGCCGAGCTGCTGATTGAAGGCATGACCAAAAATGACGAGGGGGCCATCACGAAAGTCGTTCAGTTGGAGACGGAAGTTAAGATGATGACGTCGCGCTTCGAGCGCAATCACGAGGCGCGCCTGAAGTCTAAAGCCTGCACCGTGGAAAAAGGCGTGGTGTACGACGAAATGCTGGCCAATCTGGAGCGCATCGCCGCGCATCTGAGCAACGTCGCCCAGCGCGCCAAAGACATGCTGCATCACCATGTGGATTTCAAAATGCCCGTGTCTGCCACTGCCGCGGCAATTCCACCGCCCGCTGCCAGCAAATAACTCGGGCGGCATGTAATCTGTCAATCATTGCTAATTAAGCCGCGGGGCTTCAGGCTGAGCCAAACGTGCCCGTTTCTCCGGCCGTGAAGCGGCAGCAGCGCTGGAAGCGCGAAACAGTCCAGCCCAGGGTGGCGCACGCTGGAAGCGTGCGCCGCCCTGGGTATAACGGCGACTAGGTTCGTGTTCCTCGGCCCCTTTGGCCCCGGTCGGCAAGCTGACTGGGGGCCAAAGGAGCAATGGAACTCTCTTGCTTAGCAAGGGTTGACGTCGGTAGCGATGGTGTTGCCCCTAGGGCAAGTGTGGGTTACGCTGACCAAAGCGCCCCCGTTTGGGCATGTCATTACGATGGGCCATCGCCGTGAGTGTCGTTGGGTAGGCAATGGAGGCGTGAAGCATGGCAAAAATACTGGTAGTGTTGCTTGTCATTGGCGCCATTATTATGGTGTCCATGCATATAATGGATTCCGGCTCAGGAACTAGTGACTGGCGACCCCGCCGTGACCGGGTCATGCGGGCCGAGCAGGAACGCGCGCAGGTCGACGCACAACGTGAAATCACTGCCGCCCACGTCTTCCAATTTGTCTCTCGCGCCATTGCCGATGGCCGCGACGTTACCGACGTCGGCCGCTTTAGTCTCCTGCAACCCGAGCAATGGAGTCAAGACGGCGTGACTATCAATGACACCAGCTGCGACTTGGAGGAATGCAGCGACCTGGCCGAAATCCGCTCCCAGGCAATCCTCCAAGAACGCTTCCCCGCCGAGCCCGCCGAGGCTATGACCGCGCGACTGGCGCTGGAGGCCGAACGGCAGTACGCCATGTACAAAATCGGCGACCGGGTGAACTTCGTCATCCGCGGCGGCATCGGCCCCGGTAGTACGGTCGAAGGAATGCTTATTGATGTCACGGAGGAACGGGTCCGCGTCGGCAGCCGCCTGATCAATCGTATTGATATGGACGATGAAACCCAGGCGCGCTTCTACACTGACGTCAATGAACGCGTAAAAAAGAACGTCGTGATCATGCAAAGCGCCCGCGAACAGGCCATACGCGCCAACCGGCTGGACGAAATTCGCTGCGAGGTGTACCCGCCAGTTTTCACCGCCGCGGGTTTCATCCCCGATGTGACCACGGCCAACAGCGACTGGCACAGCGGCCGGGCAGACGCGTGGATTGCCCCCAAGGCGCTGGCGGAAAAGGTCCAGGCAGCCCTGCTCACCGAGGCAAGCTGGCGATATTTTCGCGAGAATATGGCCGGTCGCGGTTACGTCTTCACTAATGCCGGTGCCGGTGTGCAGGAGTGGGTCCCCGAACGCGTATTGCGCAAGCTGAGCCGCTGAAGTCGTACCGCCCTGCGGAGTTCCCACAGGACCCGTGCTATTATCATACTGCCGAACGGACAGCGCAATCGGTCAGTAACCACCCCGGTGGAGAAAACACCGGGGACAATGTGCCGGAAACCCACGGCCCGCCGCCGCCCAGCTATTACACATGGGTGGCTAACTTGGCAGCGGATTTCATAGGAGCAATGCTTTTCACATAGCATACGGCAATCGCCGGCCATGAGTTGATTGGCAACCATGCACAAGATCATTCGCCGAGGTTTTGAGCACCAAAGGTGCGCCCTAAGATAGCCCAGGGCAAGCGCCCGCAGGGCGCGTCGCCCTGGGTAAGGTGCCCCTACCCAAAAGAGCCCTGAAAGGGCGGCCTAAAAGACTTGCGACGAAGGGTCACAGCGCAAAATTGCCGCAGCAATCAATGGAACTCACTTGCTTGCCTGGGATTGACATCGGCGGCATGTGTGGCCGCCATTATCAATGGGTGACTGATTACCAGACGGCTGCCCAGATACTGCGGGAAAAGTTGCAAAGGGCCGTGCTGGAAGATATGGTAATGCCCTGTTTTTCAGCCGCACCCGCCATGCACACGCACGGCACTCCTTGGCGGCGGCCAAGGTCACCCAGGCACACCGCTGGTGCTTGGTGCTTCGCCAAACAGACGTAAGCCATTACTCTTTGTCCGGGTAGCTCAGTGGATAGAGCAGAAGTTTCCTAAACTTTTGGTCGGAGGTTCGATTCCTCTCCCGGATACCACCAAACTAGCCCCGCGTTCCCGCCCATTAGGAACGCGGGGCTTTTTTTTCTGCCCGGCAGCCTTGTCGGCACGAGGGCTGATCATGGCTTGCCGCGTACGTGTAATCGGTCACCCATTGATAATTGAGCCACTTTGTCGACACGATGGCTGATAATGGCTTGCCGCGTACGTGTAATCGGTCACCCATTGATAATTGAGCCATAGAGCTTCTGGCTGAGGCAAACGTGCCCGTTTCCCTGGCCGCGAAGCGGCAGAAGCGCTGAAGAGCTTCTGGCTGAGGCAAACGTGCCCGTTTCCCTGGCCGCGAAGCGGCAGAAGCGCTGAAAGCGCGAAACATACCAGCCCAGGGCAAGCACGCTGAAAGCGTGCGCCGCCCTGGGTAACGTGCCAAATTTGCTGGTGTTCCTCGGCCCCTTTTGCCCCAGTCGGCGAAGCTGACTGGGGCAAAAGGGGCAATGGAACTCACTTGCTTACCTGAGATTGACATCGGCGGCACATTGATAATAGATGCACACCTTGCCCCTCTGGCGCGGTAGGACGAGACGTGCCTGGCCAATGTGGCGCCCTCCAGGCGCAATTCTAGGTTATTGTCATACCCCGGGTTGCGGCGCCCTCCGGGCGCCTCACCCGGAGTTATGCATGGTACGGCCCTCTGGGCCGAACTTGGCCGATCTGTCTGATCGACTGTCTTTTATCGCGGACGGATCGGACGGATCGGACGGATCGGTCGGATCTTCTTTCTTGTTATCGCGGACGGATCGGACGGATCGGACGGATCGGACGGATCGGACGGATCTTCTTTCTTGTTATCGCGGACGGATCGGACGGATCGGACGGATCGGACGGATCCGATTTCTGATCTGTCTGATCTGTCTGATCTGTCTGATCTGTCTGATCTGTCTGATCGGTCTGATCTGTCTGATCGGTCTGATCGGTCGGATCCGGCTGCGAAAACCTGCCGAAAACGTTGTTACCAGAAGTTCCTAGAGTCGGTCAACCAGTCCCTTGTGTCCAAAGCGTCATTCCCCACGGTCCCGAAAGTCCCCACAGTCCCGGCCATGAGTCGTGAGACGTGAGACGTGAGTCCTCGCCCCAGCAGAAGCGCCGCCGCCAATCAGTCCCACTGGTCCCTAG
>JAQWBY010000327.1 GCA_028706165.1 Lentisphaeria bacterium
TACGTTCATTCGTATTGTTCGGCAAAGGTCGGCGGAAATCAAGGTCGAATGGCCGGGCGGCAGCGGGCCGTGGGTTTCCTGCAACTTGTCCCCGGGGTTTTTCCCACCGGGGTGGTTACTGACCGATGACCAAAGACATCGCTGTTGCGCTGGAATGTCCTTGCTAAACATAGGTATAGGGATTACAGTACGCTCTGCCTTTTTCCTAATTTCCGCGAGCCCTGGGCGACCCAGTCGCCGCTGCGCGCGCGTCGTTTTTTTTATGACGGATTTGTCTCGTTTCCAGTGTGTTAGAGTGTAAAGCAAGGAGAATGACAAATGGCTAAAATGGTCACCATCGACGGCAACACCGCGGCATCCCAGGTCGCCTACGCGTTCAGCGAAGTCGCCGCCATCTACCCGATTACCCCCTCATCCGTCATGGGCGAACTTGCCGACAGCTGGTCGGCCATGGGCGTCAAGAACATGTTTGGCCGTCCGATGAACATTGTCGAAATGGAGTCCGAGGCTGGTGCCGCAGGCGCTGTTCATGGCTCACTGGTTGCCGGTTCTCTGACGACCACCTACACGGCCTCCCAGGGCTTGCTGCTAATGATCCCCAACATGTACAAAATCGCCGGCGAAATGCTGCCGACCGTCTTCCATGTCTCGGCCCGTACTCTCGCCGCCCAGTCCCTGTCCATTTTTGGTGACCATTCGGACGTCATGGCCTGCCGCGGCACCGGCTTCGCCATGCTCGCCGCCAGCTCTGTTCAGGAATGTCTGGACATGGCCGCTGTCGCCCACCTCAGCACCCTCGAAGCCGAGATTCCCTTCCTGCACTTCTTTGACGGCTTCCGTACCTCCCACGAAGTCCAGAAGGTCGAAGACCTCGACACCGAAACCCTCAAGTCCTTGGTGGACATGAAGTTGGTAGAGCGCTTCCGCGCCCGCGCTCTGCGCCCCGAGAAGCCGATGATCCACGTCGCCGCTCAGAATCCCGACGTGTATTTCCAGGGCCGCGAAACCACCAACGCCCACTACGCCGCCCTGCCCGGCATCGTCCAGAAATACATGGACAAGCTTGCCACCGTCACCGGCCGTCAGTATCACCTGTTTGACTACGTCGGCGCCGCCGACGCCGAGAAGGTCGTCGTCGTCATGGGCTCCGGCGCCGAGACCGTGGCCCAGGCCGTAGACTATCTGAACGCCCAGGGCGAAAAGGTCGGCATGATCATTGTCCGCTTCTTCCATCCCTTCTGCAACGAGGCCTTCTTGAAGGCCCTGCCCAAAACGGCCAAGCAGATCGCGGTTCTCGACCGCATCAAAGAGCCCGGTTCGGCTGGCGAACCGATGTATCTCAACGTGGTCAACGCCATCAAGGATGCCGACCGCTGCGATATCAAAGTCATTGGCGGCCGCTATGGTCTGTCCTCCAAGGAATTCACCCCGCCGATGGCCAAGGCGGTCTTCGACCACCTCTCGGGCAAGGCCTTCCACAGCTTCACCGTCGGCATCAATGACGACGTGACGCACCTGTCCCTTCCCGTCGGGCCCGCCTTCGACTGCGAACCCAAGGGCACCATCAGCTGCACCTTCTGGGGCCTGGGCTCGGACGGCACCGTCGGCGCCAACAAAGACTCCATCAAGCTCATCGGTAACAACACCGACATGTACGCCCAGGGCTACTTCTCCTACGATTCCAAGAAGTCCGGCGGCGTCACCGTGTCGCACCTGCGCTTTGGCAAGAAGCCCATCACCTCGCCCTACCTGATCACCACCCCCGATTTCGTCGCCTGCCACAACCCCGCCTACATCGGCCGCTATGACATGATCTCCGGCCTCAAAGAGGGTGGCGTGTTCCTCCTGAACTCCGAGTTTGCCAACGACGAAGTGTTCAGCAAACTCACCCGCGACATGCAAGAGCTGATCATCAAGAAGAAAATCCGCTTCTATAACATTGACGCGATGAAGATTTCCAACGCGGCCGGCCTCGGCAAGCGCATCAACTCCGTCATGCAGACCGCCTTCTTCATCATCTCCGGCGTCATTGACAAGGACGAAGCCGTCAAGATGATCAAGAAGTCCATCGAAAAACGCTTCAAGAAGAAGGGCGAAGACATCGTCAAGCAGAACTGGGTCTGCGTGGACAACACTGCCGCCGCCCTCGAGGAAGTGAAAGTCCCTGCCTCCCTCGACGGCGTCGCCTGCTACGTGCCCGCGCCGCTGCTGGACAAAGACGCCGACGACTTTGCCAAGTCCGTCATCCTCCCGACCATGCACCAGCAGGGCGACAGCATTCCCGTCTCCAAGATGTCCTACGACGGCACGCTGCCCTCCGGCACGGCCTGCCTAGAGAAGCGCGGCATTGCCCCGCGTATTCCCAAGTGGCACGCGGCCAACTGCATCCAGTGCAACATCTGCAGCATGGTCTGCCCGCACGCCGCCATTCGCGCCAAGCTGGTCCCGACCGCCGAAATGGCCAATGCGCCCAAGAGCTTCAACGCCGTTGATGTCCGCCCCAAAGCCGACCCGGCTCTGAAGTTCAAGGTTCAAGTCTTCACGGAAGACTGCCAAGGCTGCGGCGTCTGCGTCAGTTCCTGCCCGCTGGCCAACAAGGAAGACGACAAGAAGGCCCTGACTTGGACCACCCTTGAGGCCGCTCGCGAAGCCGGCGAAAACGACAACGTCGCGTTCTTTGAGAGCACGACGGACAATATTCTCGGCAACAACAAGCTTAACTCCGTCAAAGGCAGCCAGTTCCGCAAGCCGCTGTTCGAGTTCTCCGGCGCCTGCGCCGGCTGCGGCGAGACGCCCTACGTCAAGCTGGTCACCCAGCTCTTCGGCGAGCGCATGATCGTGGCCAACGCCACGGGCTGCTCGTCCATCTACGGCGGCACCTTCCCGACCATTCCCTACACCAAGGCCAAGAACGGCCGCGGCCCCGCCTGGGCCAACAGCCTCTTCGAAGACAACGCCGAATTCGGTCTTGGCATGCGCATGGCCATCGACACCAACCGCGAGCAGCTCATGATGAACGCCAAGCTGCTCATGGAATCCGACAAGGCCCCGGCAGACATGAAGGACGCCGTCGGCAAATGCCTGGAACTGTGGAACGAAGCCACGCCTGAAGCCTTCGCCGCCCAGGAAAAAGCCGCCGCGGTCCTCAAAGCCGCCGCCGCCGCCTGCAGCTGCCCGATCGTCGCCAAAGCCGCCGAACTGTCGGACTACTTTGTTGACAAGTCGGTGTGGATCATCGGTGGTGACGGCTGGGCCTACGACATCGGCTTTGGCGGTCTTGACCACGTGATCGCCTCCGGCCGCAATGTCAATATCCTGGTGCTGGATACCGAAGTGTACTCCAACACCGGCGGCCAGGCATCGAAGGCCACCCAGATCGGTGCCGTCGCCCAGTTTGCCGCCAACGGCAAACGCTTCGGCAAAAAGAACCTGGGCATCATGGCCATGAGCTACGGCTACGTCTACACTGCCAGTGTGTCCATGGGTGCCAACCGTCAGCAGACCATCAATGCCTTCCTCGAAGCCGAGACCTACAAAGGACCGTCGCTGATCATGGCCTACTCGCCCTGCATCAACCACGGCATCAACATGATGTTCCACCAGAATGAGCAGAAGAAGGCCGTCGAAAGCGGCTACCTGCCCCTCTACCGCTTCAATCCCGCTGCCGCTGAAAAACGCTTCAGCTGGGACAGCAAAGAAGCCGATGGCAGCTTCCAGGACTTCCTCGCCGGCCAACGCCGCTACAGCTCGCTGAAAAACACCGCCGCCGGCGCCGAAGCCGACGACCTCTTCAAGCAGTGCGAAGAAGACGCCAAGAAGCGCCTCGAATTCTACAAGAACTTCGGCGAAATGCTTGGTTAAGAGCACCGAGGACACGCCCCCGGTCGGCCGGAACCACAGCCTACCGGGGACGAGTAACACTCTCAAAAACGCCACGCCACGCGGCATCAAGCTGCGTGGCGTGGTTTTTTTATCCGCAGATTTCGCCGATTGACACCGATTTTTTCAGATAGGCACGTCCCCTAGGTCGCCTGCCCATTTGCCCCCTCGTCGCCTCCGTCCCCTGCCCATTTGTCCCCTCGTCCCCTCCGTCCCCTGCCCCTCCGTCCCCTACGTCCCCTACGTCCTATACGTCCCCTTCTTCCCCCTCCTCCTCTGGCCTGGGAAAAAGCCGTCAGTCCCCCAGCTTCATATCGGCCATGCTGTCGCCGCTGAGCAGATTGAGAATGCTGAGTCGGCCGTGGTCATAGACCCCGAAGCTGGGTGGGTTGCCGCCCTTGGGCAAGGATATCGAGCCGGGATTAAAGGCCACCAGGCGCGACGACAGTCGCTCCAGGTGCGGCAGATGCGTATGGCCGTAGGCGAAGACGGTGCCGGCACTCAGCGGCGGCGGCTGCCGCGGCTGCCAGAGATGACCGTGGGTGAGGAAAAAGCGTTGGCCGTCCACCAGCAAATGCGCGTAGTCGCCCATCATGGGAAAGTTCAACAGCATCTGATCCACCTCGCTGTCGCAGTTACCGCGAATGGCGATCATGCGCTCCTGCCAGGCATTGAGCAGCTCCACGGCCG
>JAQWBY010000328.1 GCA_028706165.1 Lentisphaeria bacterium
CGAAGCGGCAGAAGCGCTGAAAGCGCGAAACATACCAGCCCAGGGCAAGCACGCTGAAAGCGTGCGCCGCCCTGGGTTACGCGCTCTCTTCGCTCGTGTTCCTCGGCCCCTTTGGCCCCAGTCGGCGCAGCTGACTGGGGCCAAAGGGGCAATGGAATCCATGCAAGGCAACAGAATAAGGCTGTTATCAATGGTTGACCGATTACCGTTTTTCGAGCCATCGGGCCGCGTCAATGCCGGCGTGGCCCGGCACACAGATGGCCGCATTGCGAAAGGATGATCTCATGGACGGGAGCAAGAAGACGCTGAAGAAAGAAACCGCAGGCGTAGAGCTGAGGATATCTGAAACCAGCGGCGTTTTGCTGGGAATGAGGTGGCGCGGACACGAGTTACTGCGGGCCGCGTCGGCGCTCTTCAGCCTTGGCATGCTCGCCGAAGATGGCGCCATGACGGTATTAGACAGCCGGCGTTTCGAGAATTGGCGGGTACAATCGCGGTCATCGGGGGTACGGATTGAAGCCGGTGGTTGTGCGGACTACCCGTCGCTGCGAGTGCGGGTCGATGTGCGTGGTGCTACCGACGGCGTTTTTCGTTTTCGGCCGCGGGTGACTGGGGTGCCGGCAACGGCGCGGTTGTGCTGGCTGGCGGCGCCCATCGTGGAACTTCCTGCTGACGGCGAGTTGTTCTGGCCGCGCACCAGCGGCACCTTGGTGAAGGGCGCGGCCCTGCTGAAGCCCATGCGGACTTACGGCTGGCCCAATAATCAGGGAGGCGGGCAGTATCCCGGTTTGGCGCCCATGCAGTTCATGGCCTACATGCGCGATGGGGTGGGCCTCTACGTGGCGGCGGAAGACCGTCAGCACGGCCCCAAGCAGTTCGAATACGGCTGCGGTGCCGAGCCGTCGGCTGTGCAATTGCAGGTGCAGGCGTTTACCGGTTGTGCCGCCGGCGAAGACTACGCGCAGGATTGGGATTTTGTACTGCGCCCCTTCGTTGGCGACTGGATGGATGCCGCCGGGTTGTACCGCCGCTGGCTGAAACGGGACCGGACGCTGCCAGCGCTGCCACGGGATTATCCGTCCTGGCTGGCGACCTCGCCGATTATCATGTGCACGATGGTCCGTGGCGACCACCGGATCACTGAGGAGCCCAACGAGTTCTTCCCGCTGGCCAGGATATTGCCGCCGCTGCGGCGTCTGCGCGGTCTTCTGGACAGCCGCGTGATGGTCCTGCTGATGCGCTGGGAGGGCACGTCGCCCTGGGCGCCGCCTTACATCTGGCCGCCGCTCGGCGGCACCGAGGCCTTCGCCGAGTTTTCGCAGACGGTGCATGACGAGGGCGATCTTATGGGCGTCTATGCCTCCGGTGTGGCCTGGACGCAGTACAGCAAAATCGGCCGCTATGATCGCCAGCAGGACTGCGATGAGGCGATGTTGTCTCACATGGTGCGCGGGCCCAAAGGCGAACTTGAGTCCGCCTGCTGTACAGGCATTCGTTTCGGTTATGACCTGTGTGTCGCCGAAAACTGGCCCCGGCAGGTCGTCAAGGACGAAATCCGCAAGGTCGCCGATGCCGGCGTGGACTTCTGCCAGTTCTTCGACCAGAATCAGGGCGGCGATGCCCGTTACTGCTTTGCGGCGCATCACCAGCACCCGCCGACACCGGGTGCGTGGGCGCCCCAGGCGATGCAATCCTTGCAGGACGAGTGTTGCAACATGCTCCGTGGCATGTCCTCGCCAATGCTCCTGGGCACGGAAGCCGAAGGCGCCGAGCCGTACCTCGCCGGGCTGGCTCTCAATGATTCGCGCTTCACATATGGCTACTACTCCGCCGGTACGCCGGTACCGGCTTACTCCTTTGTCTTCCACGAATACGTGGCGACCTACATGGGCAATCAATGCGGCGTGGATAAGCTATTCGATTTTCAGCGCTGTCCGGATAATTTGCTCTACCGCACGGCCTGGGGCTTTACGGCGGGCTATCTGCTGTCCATGAATCTTGGACCGGGCGGACAGCTGCATTGGGGTGCGGCTTCGCCCTGGGACGAGCCCCTGCCGGAACAGGAGCCGGTCGCGATGCTGCTGAAGAATCTCAATCAGGTGCGGCGGCACTATCCCGATTTCCTCCTGCATGGTCGTATGGAAAAGCCCTGCCTTCATTGCGAATGCGGTGAATTCAGCGTATACTTTTTAAGTGGCCGTTGTGAACAAGTGCCAGCGGTGTTGCAGTCGTCTTGGCGCAATCGCGGTGGCGCTCGGCTGGAGCTGCTGGTCAATTACACTCGCCAGACGCAACGGCTGACGTTGCACTGCCAGGATGACTGGCGCCTGCATGCGTCAGCGCCGGCGGCGCTTGGCGAAGACGGCGTGCTGGAACTGCCGGCCTTGACGGCGCTGGCACTGAAGGTGACCAGGACAAGGACAATGCACTAGCGGAATAGACAACTATGGTGAAATGGCTGCATTTTACGTTGATTGAATTGCTGGTGGTCATCGGCATCATTGCCATTCTGGCGGCGATGCTGATGCCGGCATTGGGTAAGGCGCGGGAAAAAGCTCGCCAGGCCGAGTGCGTCAACAACGTCAAGCAGCTGACCACGGCATTCATGATGTACATGAGTGACAACAAGGGCTTTTTCCCGTTCTATACGGACGGCGGCTGGGGCGCGAGCGCCGAGGGCGGCTGGGTCTATTACGATGGCTTTCCCGTGCCCGTGAGCGGCAATTTTGACGTGAAGCGCGGGACGCTCTACAGCTATGTCGGCAATGCGCGCGTGTATATGTGCCCGAATGATCACACCGGTTCACTTTGCAGTTATGGCGTCAACTCCGATACGCAAGGCGCGTCCATCAGCATGATCGGCAATAGCAGCGAGACGCCATTGCTCCTGGAAGAGGGCTCGACCCGAAAAACCACCAACGATGGCTTCTTCAATATCGACTACACGCCCAGAGACTATGTCGTTAACCGCCATCAGAAAGCCAGCGTCTATGGCTTCTGCGATGGCCGCGTCAGCTGGGAAAAATGGGAAGACCCCGAAGTCTGGTACCGCTGCGATTGCATTGAGCCGCGGACCAATTTCTGAGCCGGCGGGCAACAAAAAGAGCCGGCAGGATGCCCTGCTGGCTCTCGTCGTTTTCTCGTGTCAGTCCTGCCGGTGTGACCATCGCGGCCATCATGGCGCGTATTACCAGTGCATGACTTCCGCGATATGGGGGAAATTGGGTGCCAGAAGGGTCTTGATGGCGATGGCGTACTCGCGGATTTCCAGCTGGGCGTGCGCGCTGTCGCGCAATTCGAGGAATTTGAGCAGGTTATTGAGATCGACGGTGGCCCAGAAGGTCGTCATCATATTTTGGGGGAGGACGCCGCGGGCTTGCTCGCGGCAGACGCCAGCGGCCAGGAGCTCCTCGTAGAGGGCCAGGGACGACTCGTGGTGTTTCCGGATCAGGTCTCGGCAGCGGCTTTGGTCGACGTGTTCGGCTTTGCGGGATGCCTGGCGGTCGCTTTCGGCCTGCTCGCGCAATTCGGCTGGCAGGTAGAAGCTGATGTCTTCCTCGGTGTAGCGGCG
This sequence comes from Lentisphaeria bacterium, assembly GCA_028706165.1. GTDB lineage: Bacteria > Verrucomicrobiota > Lentisphaeria > Oligosphaerales > Oligosphaeraceae > Oligosphaera. The sequence continues at coordinate 3,572 of JAQWBY010000328.1, forward strand.
GGAAATTTCGTTATAGGACCAGGTGCGATGCCGGTGCCATTGCGAACGCACGAAGAGCGGGCAGTGCACCAGGAAGGTGAAGACGACGTGCTCCAGCGGGCTGCTGTGGTGGTTAGCGATGAGGTATTTGACCAGCACTGCGTCGCGCTGGTCCATCTCCTGGCGGATTTTGCCGAAGGACACGCGGGCGGCGTTGACGATGCTGGTTTCGGTGCCCATTTGGTCAACCAGCCCAATCCAGCCCTGGCCGTCCAGGACCATCACGTGGTTTGGCGGAGGCACGTTGACATTGTCGTTAGCCATGAGTGGTTATCCTTTCCGGGCAAGGTCGTCGATGTGCCCCCGCAGAGCGACATGGGCGCCCTGCGGGCCGCATCACAGTTGATTACTTACTTGCCAGCGACGGCTCCAGGTAGTCAGCGCAGCCCTTCAGGGTCGCAAAATGGCCGTAGTCCTTTTCGGGGACTTCGACGCCGTACTGTTTGCGCAACTCCATGATGACATCCAGGAAGTCCATGGACTCCAGCTTGCCCCGCAGATTCTCTTCCGGCGCCAAGGCCGACCAGTCTTCATCGGGGACAATGTCGTTCAAGATGTCAATGATGGCCTGGGAAATTTCTTCACGTGTCATGTCGCTGTCTTCTCCGTGTGTGGACTTTTTTTGTGTTGCTATTGTTACAGGATCGTGCCTGTTTATGCCAATTTGCTGAGGACGAGCACGCAGTTGATGCCGAGCATGCCGAAGGAGTTATTGAGGATGTGGTCAACGCGGTCGGCGGTTGTGGGCGTGTTGAGCACGAGGTTGTTGAGCATGCAGAGCGGGTCGAGCTCGTCCACATTGATGGTCGGGTGCACGATGTGGTCCTGGAAGCTGGCCAGATTGCCGGCCAGTTCCAGCGCGGCGGCGGCGCCCATGCAGTGGCCGATGAAACTCTTGGTATTGTTGAAATAGGTATCCGGGCAGTTTTCGCCGAAGACATCGC
>JAQWBY010000329.1 GCA_028706165.1 Lentisphaeria bacterium
CTGGCCGCAGAGATCACGGTGCCGGCGCACCCGCTGTTTGCGGGCATGACAACTATTGCCGGAGCAAAGTGCTATGACAGCATTCACGCCGTGGACCCCGGCTGGACGGTCCTGGCGCGGGACCGCAGCAAACGGCCCTGTATCTGCGAACTGCGGCGCGGCAAAGGCGCGGTGCTGGTGATCAATCCGGCCTTTGATCGCGTGCTCCATCCCAAGGACGCCAAGGCGGTTGGCGTGCCGGAAAATGTCAGCCGGCAGCTGTTGCGGAATTTGGCCGCGTGGGTACAGTAGGCCGGCGACTGATTTACCGACCATGAAATACGACAAAAACACCTGGCGCGGCTGGTGGTCTTGGGCGGGGACGGCATTGACCGTTCTTTGCTCAATGACTGTGGTCTTGGCTGCGCCGGCAACCCCCAACGCACAACGAGGACCTATGAGCGCATTTACCCTTACTCCCTTGAACGCTGCAAAACTGGATGGCTACCTTGGCGATAAACTGGCCTTGTGCCTGGAACGGCGCATCAAGGCTGAGAATGTCGATGGCCTGGTGGAGCCTTTCCGTCATCGCGAGGAACGCAATCTGTGGCATACGGAATTCTGGGGCAAGTGGATGCTTGCCGCCGTGCCCGCCTACGAATACAGTGGCGACAAGGCCCTCTACGAACAGATCCGCAGCTCCTCGCTGGCGATGATGGCCACCCAGAGCGCGGACGGCTTCATCGGCAATTATCCCGACGATGGTCGGCTGAAGGGCTGGGACATCTGGGGGCGCAAGTACACGCTGCTGGGACTCTTGGGCTATTACGACCTCAGCAAGGACCCGCAGGCCCTGCAGGCGGCCTGCCGGCTGGCGGATTTGTGCATCAAGGAGCTCGGTCCGGGCGCGGAAGTGAACATCGCCAAGACGGGCATGCACCACGGTATGGCCAGTTGTTCCATTCTGGAACCCATCGTGCGCCTATACCGTCGCACGCGCGAAGAGCGCTATCTGGAGATGGCCCGGCATATCATCGCCTGTATTGAAGGCCCGGACGGCCCGCAGCTGATCAAAAAAGGCCTGGCAGGCGTGCCCGTGGCCGAGCGTTTCCCGCTGCCGGAGAAATGGTGGAGCTGGTACAACGGCCAGAAGTCCTACGAGATGATGTCCTGCTATCAGGGCATGCTTGAGATGTACGAGGAACTCGGCGAGGAACGACTGCTGCACGTCTGCGACCTGGTCGCCAAGGACATCATTGCCACGGAAATCAACATTGCCGGCTCCGGCGCGTCCTGCGAATGTTGGTACTACGGCAAGAAATGGCAGACCGAGCCGGCCATGCACATGCAGGAGACCTGCGTGACCGTCACGTGGATGAAATTCTGCCAAACGCTGCTGCGCCTGACCGGCGATGTCACCTACGCCGAAGAGTTGGAAAAGACGACTTACAACGCCTTTCTGGCTTCCTTGAATCCCGATGTGTCGTCCTTTTCCAAATACTGCCCGCTGGAGGGCATTCGCGGCGCCGGTGTCGGTCAGTGCGGCATGGCCATCAACTGTTGCATCGCTAACGGTCCCCGCGGCTTCTTCATGCTGCCTGAAGCAGCGATCATGAGCAACGCTGCCGAGCTGGCGGTCAATCTCTATGAGGACCTGCAGGCCAAGGCCACACTCAAGGACGGCCTGGATGTGGCGCTGGCCATTCGTGGCAACTACCCGGTCAACAACCGGGTGCAAATTGCTGTGACGCCGTCGGCGACAGCGACCTGGTCGCTGTTGCTGCGGATTCCGGCGTGGAGCGCGGTGACATCGGTGACGGTCAATGGTGCCGCTCTGGATGGCGTCAGTGCCGGCAGCTACTTCCGCATTGCACGTGCTTGGCAGGCTGGCGATGTGGTCGAGCTGGTCTTTGATTTCAGCTGCCGGGTCGCGGAGCTGAACCGCTGCCTGGCCCTGCAGCGCGGACCGCTGGTATTGGCCCGCGACGCGCGCTTCAATGACGGTGATATTGACGCGGCCGTGCTCGTGCCCGGCGACCAGATACCGGAACTAGCGGCATCTGCCGATGCCGCGACTGCCGCCGGCGTGTGGCAGGCTTTCACCACCAAGCTGGTCAATGATCTCAACGCCGAAGGCCCCGCCGGTGGGCCGCAGCAGATTCATTTCTGCGATTACGCTTCGGCCGGGAATACCTGGACCGCTGCCTCGCGTTATCGTGTCTGGCTGCGCAAGGGCCTGCGCGTCACCATCGGCGAACATCTGCGCTGAGGTTCGTTGTTTTTTTGCGAGGGGGAGGAAAGGGCTAGCTAGCCCTTTCCTCCCCCTCGCGCTCCCCTTCCTATCCCACTTCGGCACAGCGGCTGATTGCATAGATTGAGCTTTTGAATGGGCGACCTAATAGCTCTACGACGAAGGATAATAATGCACAACACGCCAGCAGTCAATGAGTTCCATTGCCTCTTTGGCCCCCAGTCAGCTTCGCCGGCTGGGGCCAAAGAGGCCGAGGAACACGACCATGGTTGGCGCTTTACCCAGGGCGGCGCACGCTTTCAGCGTGCTTGCCCTGGGCTGGTATGTTGCGCGCTTTCAGCGCTTCTGCCGCTTCGCGGCGATACAATGCCGCGATGACGGAAGGCTGTTTGGATGAAACCACAAGCGCCAAGGAAATCGTTAAGTTAAGAGCATTGCATTTTGAGGACAGTCTGGCTGCATTAAGGCGATTGCTGTAGACGAATCGCCGAGTGGAGGACGAATGATGAGCGATGACGAAGCCCTGCGGCAAGCCCAGGTCAGCGTTCACGCCGGCGAGGCACGGGCGCTGGCTAGCGTAGAGCGGCCGCGTTGGCATTTTACGGCGCCGGCCTACTGGATGAACGACCCTAATGGCGTCATGTACTATGGCGGCTACTATCATCTGTTCTACCAGCACAATCCCTTTGCGGACAGTTGGGGGCACATGCACTGGGGGCACGCGCGCAGTCGCGATTTGCTCCATTGGGAGCATCTGCCCATCGCCTTCGGCCCGTCGGCGGAGCAGGGCGAGGAACATTGCTACTCCGGTTGTGCGGCCTTTCCGGCCACCGGCCGGCCCATGCTTTTCTACACCATGGTGCCGCCCAAAGGCAGCCCGCGCGGCCACGAACAATGGGCAGCACTTGCCGAGGACGAAGAGCTCAGCCACTGGCGCAAAGACCCGACTAATCCCATCCTTTGCCGCGGGCGAGACGGCACGCCGGAGTTCGAGGCATCATGGCGCGATCCTTTTGTGTTCAGCGCTGCTGGACGGCAATTCATGGCCCTCGGCGCGGCCATGCCGGGTGAACAGGGTCGGCGTGGCGTCGCGTTGTGGGAGAGTACCGATTCGCAGCTGAAGCACTGGCGCTATCGCGGCTGGCTCTTTGCCCCCGAGGACACGACCATTCGCTTCTTCGAATGCCCGAATTTCTTCCCCGTGGGCGACCAGTGGCTGCTTCTGTCATCGCCCTACGGGCCAGTGCATTACTGGCTGGGCGACTTTTCGCCGGATGAGGGTCGCTTCACCCCGTGTTGCAGCGGCCTGCTCGACGGCAGCGCGGACTACTACGCGACGAATGTCATCATGAACGACCCTAAAGGGCGCCTGTCCCTGCTGGCCTGGGGACGGGGATTCCCCGCCGGCATGGGCTGGAACGGCTGCCTGGCCATGCCGCGCGAAGTCGCGCTGGATGACTCCGGGCGCCTGAAGGTCCGCCCTCTTGCTGAAATAACCGCACTTCGCGGCCAGGAGTGGAGATTGGCAGACTGCTCGTGCGCGGGAACAGCCAACACCGCTGCAGGCGAGGGTGGTGGCCGCGCCGTCGAACTGCTCTCCGGCGAGTGTGAGATTGAACTTCGTGGCGTCATGCCCGCCAGCGGTCTAACCCTGACGCTGACCAGCGCTGTGGAGCCGCAGAAGAGCGTGTCCTTGCGCATCGCCGCTGGCCGTTGGTCCTGCCTGGATAAAAGCGCCGCGCTGCCCGACAGTGCCGGGGGAGACTTCGTACTGCGTCTCTTCCTCGACCGCAGTTTTCTCGAATGCTGCTGGGGCGATGGCGATGCTTGGCTGACCAAGGCCATTCCCTACCTGCCCGCGCCATTTAGGCTGAGCATCGGTGCTGGGGAAAACGGTAACACTATGTCGACGACCGCTGACCAGGCTGCTCCGGCCGCTCTGACTTTGCGCGCCTGGCCCCTGTGTTTGTAGCCGCACGGCATGCCGTGCGGCTACGGAGGTCGCGCTTTCGCGTGAGAAAAAGCCCCACCTCGCGCGCCTTTCTACCGGCGGCGTGGATTGACTCGCCGCGGCAAGGCATGCCGCCATATGCGGGCGGGCACACTGGTCCGCACCTACGCCTTTGCGTCTTCGCGTGAGAAAAAGCCCTCTCCTTCGCGCCTTTGCGTCTTCGCGTGAGAAAAAGCCCTCTCCTTCGGTAATCGGTCACCCATTGATAATGGCGGCCAAACATGCCGCCGATGTCAATCCCAGGTAAGCAAGTGAGTTCCATTGCCCCTTTTGCCCCAGTCAGCTTCGCCGACTGGGGCAAAAGGGGCCGAG
>JAQWBY010000330.1 GCA_028706165.1 Lentisphaeria bacterium
AACTTGCCGAAAACGTTGTTACCAGAAGTCCCTAGAGTCGGTCAATCAGTCCCTGGTGTCCAAAGCGTCATTCCCCACGGTCCCGAAAGTCCCCACAGTCCCGGCCATGAGTCGTGAGACGTGAGACATGAGTCGTGAGACGTGAGTCGTGAGACGTGAGACGTGAGACCTCGCCCCAGCGCGCCGCCGCCAATCAGTCCCACTGGTCCCAGGCGTCCCCTGAGGCCGGCCAGTATCAATGGGTGACCGATTACTGTTTTTTATGGCGCCGGGATTTTCACTATGGGCGGCTATTGGTCGCGGCCGGTGATGAGCCATTGGCGCGGCGTAATGACGATGCTGGGGTGTTGGCGCAGGAATGCCTCGACGCAGTCGCGGGTGCTGATGCTGCTGTCAAGGCAGCGGGCGGCCTCGGTCCGGATGATGCTGGTGAGCACGGGCAGGACGCCCGAGCCCGCGGCGGTGTGGCTGTTCATGGCCAGGAGCAGGCGCCCTGCCTGAACGTTGCCGGCGGTGGCTTTGGGCGCGCGGTTACCGGCGCCTGCCTCGCCGCTGCGGTGGGCATTGTCGATCATGGTGGCTTTGCCGGCGCTGTTGAGGCGACAGGAGCGTCCCCAGAGACCGCAGAAGCGGTAGTTTTCGCGCTGGGTCCATTGTTCGCTGACGATGGCGGCGAGTTCTTCTGGGGTCACTTCGGCGAGGACGATGTTGTTTTCGTAGGGGACGAGCTGGAAGAGATCGGCGATAGTCACAACGGGGCCGTCGAGACCTTTGGTGGACAACTTGCCGTGGATGACGGCGTCGGCGCCGGTGGCTGCGGCGATGGCCATGCAGATGAGTTCGCTGGTGGCGCAGTTGACGCCGGGGCGGCCGCTGGCGCTGATCGGTGCGACCAGGGCCGGGAGCACGATCTGCCGGCCGGTCTCTTCAGCTCGTGTGAGCCAGGGGCGCAGAGCCTGTGCCAGTTGCGGGTGTTCCGGCGTGTTCGCGCCGACGGGCACGACTTCGGATGCGATGTCGACGACGCGGTGGGCGCTGAGGTCCACCTGGGCCTGGATGACGCCCAGGCCTGCGCCGTGGCAGCCCGGCTGGACGTACCAGCTTTTCAGGCCGATGCGCTGGCCGGGGACCAGTCGGTGGCTGTGGGCGCCGAGAATGAGGTCGATTTCCGGGAAGCGCTGGGCAATGTCATTGATTTCATTGACGCCGCGGCTGTCCTTGAATTCGAACCATGCTTGGTGGGCGGCGAGGACGATGATGTCCGGCTTGCTGCGGTGCACGTCTGGGAGCACGCGTTGCAGCATGTCGGCGGCGCGTTCGATATCGCATTGAGCGCTGTATTGCGGCAGCAGCCAGTTGGCGGTGAAAGACGCCTGGGCGCCGATGACGGCCACGCGGATGCCGTTGCGGATGAAGAGCCGCCACGGCGCCGGCGCGGGTTGGCCTTTGACGCGGAAGTTGTTGCCGAGGACCATGTTGCCCGCCAGGGCCAGGAAGCGCTGGTACTGCTCCAGGCCGTAGTCGAGTTCGTGGTTGCCGGGTATCCACACGTCGTAGCCGAGCTGGCGGAGGGGGACGATGGCGGCTTCGCCGCGGGAAAGCGCGGTGGCGAGGCTGCCTTGGACGGTGTCACCGCAGTCAATAAGCAGGCACTGATCTTCGCCATATTTCTGGCGTTGGTCAGCGATGACGGTGGCCAGTTGCAGCCACGAGCCGGGTTGCGACGAGTCGCTGCGGTCGGCAGGCGTGAAGACGCCGTGGAGGTCCGTACTCTGCAGAATGGTCAGCTGCCGAATCTCAGCCAGGCAACAGCCGACCAGGCACAGGATGATGACGATGACCCGACGCATGTTTTACACACTCAAATTGGGGGCAAGACGCCCCTGCTGGAGCAGGGAAATGAGGCCGTGGCGCAGGCCGTGGCAGTTGATGACCAGCTCCTCATGGCCTAGCGCGCACATGACGGTGGACATGATGATCAGGCCGGCGGGAAAAACGCTGGCGCGGCCAGTCGGCATGCCTGGCAATGCCTGACGAGTGGCGCAATCCATGGCGGCGATGCGGTCAAGCAGGTCGGCAATTTCGGCGACGCCGCAGTGGCGGCCATGGACTAGGCAGCGGTCGAAGTCGTGGCGGGCGGCAAGGACGGCGCCGAGTGTGGTGGCGGTGCCGCCGGTGGCGCTAAGTACCGCTCTGCCGCCGTTCTTGCTGGCGGCGCATTGTAGGGCGGCGATGTCTTTGCCGGCAGAGTTGATGGCATCGCGGACGGCATGCGCGGCGTGTTCGCGGGCGACGTTGTCGAATGCCTCGCCAAGATCGAAACGGTCGCGCCAGCGGACGCAGCCGATGGGCAGGCTGAAGGCATGGCCGAGTTGTCCAGGCTCGCCGGCACTGAATTCCGTGCTGCCGCCACCGGGATCGATGTTGATGAAGGCTTGGTGTGGGGCGAAGGCGCTGGCGGCGCCGAGGAAGGTCGCTTCGGCTTCCATGGCACCGCTGAGAATGGTCGGCGCGGCTTGATAACCGAGTTCCTGTCCGAATTGGCGTATGAAGGCCGCGCCATTGGGCGCCTCGCGGACGGCGCTGGTTGCGGCGGCGACCAAGGTGAAATGACGGTAGCGGTCACGCAGTTGGGCGAGCTGGTGGTGGGCGGCGGCAATGCTGCGGGCCATGGCCTCGGCGCCTAGGCAATGGCCGTTTTTGGCGTTAGCGCCGGCGCCGAGCTGGGTGACCTCGCCAAATTCGTCTACGACCTGCAGCTGACCTTGTTCGTCCGCTTGCATGACGAGAGTCATGACGGTGTTGGAGCCGATGTCGAGAGCTGCGATGGTGGTATTGGCGGTCATTGCGAAGTCGGTGAGTGCGACAACCGCGCCGCGCGCAGGGCGCTGGCGGTGGCGGCTGTGCGGTGGCAGTGTAGATCAGCTGTCCTTGACGGTGCTGGCGATGCAGAGTTCAGAGAGCTGGGCGGGATCGACCGTGCTGGGCGAATCTGTCATCAAGCAGGCGGCTTTGGCGGTCTTGGGGAAGGCAATGACGTCACGGATGGATTTCGCGCCGCACATGAGCATGACGAAGCGATCGAGGCCGATGGCCAGACCGCCGTGGGGCGGCGCACCGAAGGAGAAGGCCTCGAGAATGTGCCCGAAGCGCAGCTTGGCCTCGTCGTCGCTAATGCCGAGCGTCTTGAACATCAGCGCCTGGCGGTCTGCCTGGTGGATACGGATGGAGCCGCCGCCGAGCTCGACGCCGTTGAGCACGACGTCGTAGGCCTTGGCGCGGACCTTACCGGGATCGCTGTTCAGCTTGGCGAGGTCCTCGTCCAGCGGGCTGGTGAAGGGATGATGCACGGCGACAAAACGGCCGGATTCGGCGTCCCAGTCCAGCAGCGGAAACTCGACTACCCAGAGGAAGTTCAACGCCTTGTCGTCGATGATGCCGCTCTTGGCGGCCAGGTCGAGGCGCAGGCGGCCCATGACTTCGCAGGCACAACGCCACTGGTCGGCGACGATCAGCAGCAGGTCACCGGCCGTGGCACCCATGGCGCCAAGCAGCGCGTGTTTTTCGTCTTCGCTGATGAATTTGGCGGCGGAGCCGCTGATGCTGCCGTCGGCCTCGATCTTGAGCCAGACGAGGCCCTTGGCGCCGAAGAGGCGGGCCGTTTCGGTCCACGCATCCAGCTGCTTGCGGCTGCTGGCGGCGGCCATGCCCTTGCCGTTGATGGCGCGGATGACGCCACCGGCTTCAAGGGTCTCGCGGAAAGCCTTGAATTCGGATTTGGCGAAGACCGCGCCGAGGTCCTGGATGTCCATGGCGAAGCGCAGGTCGGGCTTGTCGGAGCCATAACGGTCCATGGCGACCTGGTAACTCAGGCGCGGGAAAGGCGTCGGCACGTCGATGCCGTGGACGTCTTTGACGACGGCGACGATCATTTTTTCCACCAAGGCCATGACATCGTCCTGTTCGACGAAGCTCATTTCGAGGTCGATCTGGGTAAATTCGGGCTGGCGGTCGGCGCGGAGGTCCTCATCACGGAAGCAGCGAGCGATCTGGAAGTAGCGTTCGACGCCGCCGACCATGAGGATCTGCTTGTATTGCTGGGGCGCCTGTGGCAGGGCGTAGAAGGTTCCTGGGCGGACGCGGCTGGGCACGAGGTAGTCGCGGGCGCCTTCGGGCGTGCTTTTGCTGAGGATGGGCGTTTCGACTTCCATGAAGCCATTGGCGTCAAGCACGTCCCGGCAGACCTTGGTGATACGGTGGCGAAGGCGGAGATTGGCGACGATGCCGGAGCGGCGCATGTCGAGGTAGCGGTATTTGAGTTTGAGGTCATCGCTGGCGCTGGGATCGTCCAAGTGGAAGGGCATTGGCTGCGCCTGGTTGAGGACCGTCAGCGAGCTTAGCTCGACTTCTATGGCGCCGGTCTGGCGCTGCTTGTTGACCATGTTGTCAGGCCGGCCGCGGACGACGCCACTAACGGCGAGGACCCACTCTTCGCGGATGTCTCTGCCCTTGGCAGCCAGTTCGGGATCGCGCGCGG
>JAQWBY010000331.1 GCA_028706165.1 Lentisphaeria bacterium
AGCCGAAATCAGTCGCATCACTGCCGCCATGCGTATGGCGGCAGAATAGGGCCCATCAGGGAAGGAGTTCGCTATGAGCCAAACAGGTTCGAATAGCCACGCAAACGGCGTGGCCGCCGCGCATGTCATCAATCGCATTCCCTTTGCGATCGATGTCGCCGACATTGCTCGCCGCGTGCACCTGCCTGGCACGCCCGAGGATAATCCCGAGGATTGGCACGACTTGGCAGCGCTGGTGGCGCGTTTTCAGGCCGTCGGCCGACCAAAGGCCCTGTTGCGCCTGGCGGCGGTGACCAGCCACGACGCCAACGGCGTCGGCATCGACGGCCAGCATTATTTTGCCAGCAGCACGCTGGTGCAGCGCCTGGCCGATCAGCACCGCGTGTGGCTGTTCTGTGCGACGTGCGGGCAGGAGGTCGCGCCGTTGGCCGAGGGACTCGATGTCTTTCAGCAGCTGTGGTTCGAGGAACTCAAGATGGCCTTGCTGACGGCGGCCAGTAACGCCGTGCGAGACACCATCAAGCGCGCCTATGCCGTCAAGCGCCTAGCCAGCATGGCGCCCGGCTCCGGCGATGCCCAGCTTTGGCCCATCCAGGAGCTCCAGACGCTCTTTGCGGCACTCGCCGGCCAGGCTCAGTCCGCCCTTGGCGTGGAACTGACGGATTCCATGCTGATGCTGCCGAACAAGACCGTCGCCGGTGTGTATTTTGCCTCCGATGCGGCCTTCGCGACCTGCGAACTCTGCCATCGCGATGGCTGCCCCAATCGCCGCCAGCCATTCAACCAGGACCTGTGGGCGAAGACCTTCCCCGGCCAATGACCAACTCGCTCTGGAGAGTGCTACAGTATGCACTTTTCCGGAGCAGGGACGGCACCGTTTTTTATGGCGCTGACGACCTCGTCAACGCGAAATCACATCAAGGAGTCTTGCGATGAAACTTGCGAATCAGGTGGCCATAGTCACGGGCGGCGGCGGCGCCATCGGCCGGGCTATCGGCCGGCAACTGGCGGCAGAGGGCGCCACCGTCGTGCTCTTCGATCTTTTCAAGGAAGGCGCCGAGAAGGCAGCCGCCGACATCAACGCGCTCGGCAAGGGCCGCGCCGTGCCTTGCGTGGCCAATGTCAGCGTCTACGAGGACACGTGTGCGGCGGTGGACAAGGTCGTGCAGGACTTCGGTCGCCTCGACATTCTCGTCAATTGTGCTGGCGGCAGCGCCCGGGACAAGATGCGGGTGTACCACGAGCAGACCATGGACGTGGTCAACTGGATGCTCGGCGTCAATCTCTTCGGGCCCCTGCACTGCATCCACGCGGTGTCGAAGCACATGGTCAAGGCCAAGAGCGGCCGCATCATCAATATCACGTCGATTGTCGCTCTCAATGGCAAGCCGGCCTGCACGGAATACGCCGCCGCCAAAGGGGCCATCATCGCCGCGACCAAGTGTCTGGCCATGGAACTCGGGCCACACAACATCACCGTGAACTGCGTGGCGCCGGGACTCGTCGAACGCGGCGAACTCACCCCGCAGCGCGAAGCCAATCTGGCCTATCGCCACTCCTGCGTCAACCGCGCCTGCCGCCAAGATGACATTGCCAACATGGTGCGCTTCCTCGCCTTGCCCGAAAGCGACTACATCACCGGCCAAAATATCGCTGTCGATGGCGGCCGTAGCCTCGGCCTCAAAGGCGACGACGTCCGCAAAATACCCGAGCTGTGATGGAAGCACGACAAGAGCTGAACGACGGCTGATCCACGGGTAAACACGGATTAGCAAAAAACCAAAAAAGGCCAGGGGCCCGTGGCGGATAGCTGTCCGCAACGGGCCCCTGGTTTATTCCCGAATGAATCGGTGTTCAATGCTGGGGTGTTTTTATATCGCCCCGATCGGGTTGAAATAGCGTCGAATGGTACTATTTTTGTTTTGTGCGCCCCGATCGGGGCGAATATTGCCAATTTCGAACAGGATCAATCATGACTAGTGAACCATGTGACATGGCACAGGTAGCAGCCATGATCAAGGCTGAGCGCAAGGCTCAGGGCGTGACGCAAGTGCAGCTTGCCCAGCTGGCTAACGTCGGTGTGCGTTTTGTGCGTGACCTTGAAGACGCAAAGGAGTCCGTGCATTTCGACAAGCTGCTGCGCGTGCTCCATACCCTCGGCGTGACCCTGGTGCTCTCAGGCAGACCCGGAGACTGACATGAACTGCTTGCATGTATATTTACACGGGCATAAAACGGGTACCCTGCTGTTACAGGGTGGTGTTTTGTCGTTTCAGTACGATCCAGACTATTTGCGTTTAGCGGCTGCAACGCCCCTATCTTTTTCCTTGCCGCTGCGGGCCCAGCCTTTTACGGGGCCGGCGACCGAAGCCTTCTTCAAGAATCTCCTGCCACCCGATGCTGTCCGCAAGCGCCTGGGTAAAATCCTGCATTTATCCCGGCATAACATCTTTGGTTTTCTCCAGGCCATTGGCGGTGACTGTGCTGGCGCGGTAGCCTTCTATCCGCCGGATCAGCTAGGCGATGAACAGACAACGCCTGCTTATCGTTTACTCTCCGAAGAGGAGTCGGTGCGGATTTTGGGTGAACTGCCGCTGCGCCCGCTTCACCTGGGGGTTGATGCGGGATTTCGTATTTCTGGCGCTGGTGCGCAGGACAAGTTGATTGCTTGCGTGTCGGCCGGGCGGATATCCCTGCCTTTGTATGGGACTCCTTCGACGCATATCATCAAGCCGGCGATAGCGGCATATCCGGACAGTGTTTACAATGAATTTTTCTGCATGTCATTGGCCCGGCGGGCCAACTTGCCGGTTGCCGCCGCTTCGATACTGACGCTCGCCGGCGGCCATTACTACTGCACTGATCGTTATGATCGTTGCCATGAGCAGGGGCGCTGCTGCCGTTTGCATCAAGAGGATTTTTGCCAAATTTGTGGCGTCGATCCAGAAAATAAGTATGAAAGCGAAGGCGGGCCGGGCATCAAGCAGTGTCTGCAAATGATCCGCGACATGCGGCTGGGGGCGGCGGCGCAATTGGAGTTCTTCCGTAGCGTCATTTTCAACTACTTGATTGGCAATGGCGACGCTCATGCCAAAAATTATTCCGTGCTGTACCGCAGAAGAGCCCTGTCTCTAGCTCCACTCTATGATCTGCTGTGTACGCGTGTCTACCCGGCCTTGTCGCCTGAGAGTGCCATGAAAATTGGCGGTGAGGCGGTTTTCAATAAAATTAGTCGCGAGCATTTTGCACGCATGGCAGAAGAGTGCGATGTTCGTCCACAGGTCGTACTGGATTTACTTGATGCTTTGGTAGCGCTCCTGCCCCAGCAGGCACAAGAGCTGGCGGTTGAACTGCATTGCGACTATCCATCAACTGTCTATGCGAAAATCATCACCGTGATTGAGGAACACATCAATCGCGTCGCCCATGCCTGATGATGCGCCTGCGTCTCCATCGCCCCGATCGGGTTGTTGTTGTGAAGCACGAATGAACACGAAGTGACACGAATAAGAAAATAAAGAAGCAAAGACGTGGGCCCGGAGTGGACAATTGTCCGCTCCGGGCCCCTGGTTTATTCCCGAATGAATCGGTGTTACGTGATGTTACTTGGTGGTCCTGGTCTGCTGGGTTAGTTACCGGCCATCATGGCGGCGACGTCGGCGGTTGCTTCGCCGGTGACTTTGATGCCGAAGGTGTCGACGAGGACTTTGGCGACGCCGGGGGAGACGAATGCGGGCAGTGTCGGTCCGAGGCGGATGCCCTTGAAGCCGAGAGCCAGCAGGGCGAGGAGGACAGCGACGGCCTTCTGTTCGTACCAGGCGATGTCAAAGGACAGCGGCAGTTTGTTGACATCATCAAGCCCGAAGACTTCCTTGAGCTTGAGGGCGATGACGGCCAGCGAATATGAGTCGTTGCACTGGCCGGCGTCGAGGACGCGCGGGATGCCGCCGATATCGCCTAGCTGGAGTTTGTTGTAGCGGTACTTGGCGCAGCCGGCGGTGAGGATGACGGTGTCCTTCGGCAGGGCCTCGGCGACGTCGGTGAAGTACTGGCGGGTCTTGTGGCGGCCATCGCAGCCGGCCATGACCACGAAGCGCTTGATGGCGCCGGCTTTGACGGCGTCGACGACCTTGTCCGCTAGGGCCAGCACCTGATTGTGGGCGAAGCCGCCGACGATGGCGCCGTTTTCAATGGCGGTGGGCGCCGGGCAGGTCTTGGCCAGGGCGATGATCTCGGAGAAGTCCTTCGCCTGGCCGGGCTTGCGGTCGGCGATGTGCTTGACGCCGGGATAGCCCGCCATGCCGGTGGTGAAGATGCGGTTTTTGTAGCTGTCCTGGACTGGCGTGATGCAGTTGGTGGTCATGAGGATCGGCCCATTGAAGGACGCGAACTCAGTGTTCTGCTTGTACCACGCATTGCCGTAGTTGCCGAAGAGATGGCTGTACTTCTTGAACTCGGGGTAATAGTGCGCGGGCAGCATCTCGCCGTGGGTGTAGATGTCGATGCCGGCGTCTTTGCTTTGTTCCAGCAG
>JAQWBY010000332.1 GCA_028706165.1 Lentisphaeria bacterium
GTGTAGCTGCGTTCGTTGCCGCGGTGCCAGGCGATTTCGGCGCCGGCGATGGTTTCGGGTTTGGCGAGGATGGCGGTGAATGTCGCCGGTTTGGCATTTTGTGCCCAGTAGCTGTTGGGATTGCCGTCGAGCGCGCGGCTGACGGGTTCGCGATTGGGCTTTTCTTCATAGGCGGCGACGAGCCACGCGTAGCGCTTGTCATCATCGTTGTAGAGGCGGATACCGCCGACGGCGTTGCTTTGGGCACGGAAACGGAGAAGTCGCGCCAGTTCAGCGAGGGGGGCGTAGAGAACGCCGTCGATATCGCGTGCCGGGGCGCTGATGGGCAGATCGGGCAGGCCTTGGCAGCGGATGACGGCGCTGTCGGGCTGAAATTGGCAGTTAAAATCGCCGATTTGCAGTGTGTTATTCTGCCAGGTGGCGCCAGCGAGATTGGCCATGGTGGCGATGGATATATAGGCTAAGCCGTCGCGAATGACCACGCCCGACGGCTGCTGAATGAGCTGGTCGTTGAAAAACAGCGCATTGTCATCGCCACCGGGGATGGCGCGCAGGTGCTCGTATGGGGGCAGTGGTGGTGCGTCGGGGCCGTTGGGGACAAGCTCGTAGGATGCTTTATCGGCCTGGAAAAACAGGCAATGATTGCTCTTGGCGACCTGGCACTTAGCCCAGGGCTGCTGGTTTTTGCGGATGGTCCACGGGCCCTCCGCCAGGTCGGTGATTAGCACGAGGCGTTCGCCGGGGAGGTCCAGGCGCAAGGCTTGGCGGATGTGCTTGCCGTCGCGGGCGAAAGTAGCCAGGTACTGCTCTTGGACGTCGACGCCAATCGCGCCATTGAGTTCAAGCAGACGAGCCTGCCAGCCATTGGGATGCTTGCCGATGGGGAGGACATTGAGGAAGAGGTCTTCCGCTTGCGCGGCTGTTGGGCTGATGCTGGTGCGGACGCTGTTGGTGGAGGGCAGCTCTGGACGCGGAGGCGTGAAGGACTGCTCGCCAACGACGACGCTGGGTGAGCTGGTGATAGTTCGTTGCGCGGCGGTCGGCAGGAGCGGTATGACCTCCATGGTGCCGTCGAAGGTATCGTCGCGGTAGGCGATGCGGATGCGATCGCTGGCGATGTCGGGCTGCCGGTAGGAATTGACGGTCCATTCCTTGCGGAAATTCGGGTTACTGGCCAGGACGCGGTCAAAGACCACCAGCATGCCGGGGGCGTCGGGCAGGTTGGTGTTGAAATAGACGAAGCTGCGGGTGTATTCGCGGATTTTGTCACTGTAGGCTTTGGCGATGTCGCATTTGAGGTGGCTGAAGATGGGCAGTGCGTGGTCGGGGCCGATGGCGTGGGCGGTGACGGCGCCATTCTGGTAGTCGTTGTTGAGGAGGGTATCGAGGCTGCTGGGCTCACGGCGCTGGTTGGGGAGGCGCTGGCCGCCGTCGTTGATGCTGCGGGTGGGGCGCTTCTCGTCGGGGTCATGAATGAGCAAGACGTTATGGGCGATGGACTGTTTGTTGAAGAGCATGTCGTAGTCCGTGCCGTATTTGCCGTACTGGCCAGGATCTATGGCGAGGGGAGCGCGGTGGTAGATTTGGAAGGCGCCGGCGTCGGGATGCTGGTGGTTGCCGAAGAGGCAACCGGCGCCGCGCATATCGACGATGGCGACGTCAGCGCGGGGGCCCATGCCCCAGCCGGAGCGGGCGATCATGCCACCGAGCGGCTCGCTGAAGAAGGTGGTGAGGGGCAATTCCCGGCGTTCGGCGGCGGCCAATTCCGGCTCGTTGAAGAGGAGGAAGGTGACGGGATCGCGGCGGAACGAGTCCAGGCCTTTCTGGCGGATGAACTCGCCCTTGGCCATGGGGTCATGGCAATAGGCGGCAATAGCCAGCAGGGTAGTCGTACAGGTCTTGCCGCGGTAACAGTCGCCGTTGGTGAAGTGCCAGTCGTCGGGCAGGAGATTAAAGATGATGCCATTGAGCTGGCTGCGGACGGCTTCCGGCGGGAAGACGTCCAGCCCCGCCATGCGCTTGAAGAGCAAGGCGGCGAAGACTTCCCAATGAAGGCGGTACGGGCCGTAACAGCAGCCCTGGTGGTGCCGGCCGGAGGCCATGAAGAGCTGGCGGGGGGGCACCATGTGGTGGAAGAAGCGGCCTGCGCAGACTTGGTACAGGGTGGGCTTTTCGTCGTAGCAGGCGATGCCGAAGGACAGCAGATCCCGGAAAAGCTGGGCCTCGCCGGAATGGCCGGTGATATTGCCTTGACGCGTGGGTGGGCAGCCGATTTCCATCAAGGCGGTGATTTCTTCGGCGCGGTTGATGAAATGCTGTTTGTGCTCGTCGGTCAGTAGCGGGTAGCACCAGTCATAGACCAGGGCGGCGGTATAGATGGTCTGGCCCATTTGCCGGGTGACGTCCTGAAAATCCAGCTGAAAATCGACTTTGTCGAGGAAGAGCGTCATGGCGGCGATGGCGCGTTTACCGGTAGCGTCGTCGTGATTGACCAAAGCGAGGAAGGCCAGGCATTGGATATCGGTGAGGATATTGGCGTCGAAGAGGCCGGCTTTGCCGCGGTGTTTGGTTGGGTCGAGGATGCCGCCGTTATCCGCGCTGGCGCGTTGTTGTACGAGCTGCCAGAAAGACTGGTTCTGGGGGTGGTGAAGGCGTTGACGGAGAGCGGGTAGGTCTGCGGGGCGAAGCAGGACGCGGGGGTGTTCTGCCGGGGGTGTCACCGGTGGTGTGGGGTAGAGTGTCGCCGCGCTGGCGGGGAGGAGTTCTTGCTGGACGAGATCGAGGCAATCGACGGCGCAGCCATTCTCGCGGACGGTGAGTTTGAGGCTGTGTTCGCCGGGCTGGATTGGCGGCAACGGCAGCGCCAGGTCAGTCCATTGGCCGTGTTGCCCGATAAAGAGCTGGCGGAAGGGCTGGTCGTCCCGCGCGTACCAGAGCGAGTCATTGCCCTGCGAGGTTGCTTTGACGCGGAGGCGCAGTTGGGTGCGGAGGGCGGCAGGAGCCGTGAAGGTGAATACCGCCGAGGCTGGGATGGTGCTGGGATCATCGATACGGGTGGAATGGGTGAGGACGATGTGAGCGCCGCCCGATGAATCTGCGGCGGCAACGCGTTGGGCGCTTTTGCCGAGTTGGGCGTTTTCGGCTTCCAAGCGGGTGTTGGCTGAGCAGGTGCACGCGGCGGTCAAGATGGCCAGTAGGGCGAACTTCATGGCATAGTCCTTGGGTGGTGACGAGTGGATTTGGGGTTGGGCAGATTGGTATTGTATTAACGCAACGTGTTTGGGGCAAGGTGGAAAATCACCTAAAGATAGCACATTTCACAGCGAAAATGCGTGAGGCGGTCACCGCAGGTTGCAGCGGCGGCTTGCTCGCCTAGAGTAAACGAGGCCATGCAGCAACGCCGCTGGGGTTGCCTGCTGCTGGCGAGTAACGCAGCTTTTCAAGGAGGTCGGTGATGGAATGGATTGCGAATGCGCCTGATACAGTCAGGCCGCCGGTGTTTAGTCAGGAAGACGGGCGCTTGAGTATTGAGCTTCCCGTTGCCGAGAGTGTGGGCATGTGGACGGGCGAATACGAGGTCAAGCCGGGGTGCGGTTGTCGGATCAGCGCCTGGGCCGATGTGCCGGCGGAGGTGAAGAACAACGCCAGCATGGTGCTGTCATGGTGTCGTGCCGATCGGTCCTTGTCGCCGGACCAGCGTGATTATGTGGAATTCCGCGATGAGACGCCGGTTCTGCGACGCTTTGACGAGACCTTCACCGTGCCTGATGGCTGCGTGCGCCTAGAGATCATGTGCATGTTCAAATGGCGGGCAGGCAGGGCGGTTTTCCGGGACATCCGGGTGGATGAGTGCGCGCCGTTGCCCAAGCGCATGGTGCGGCTGGCGGCGGCAAATATCAAACCGGCGCCGGCGGCGACGCTGGAGAAGAATCTGCAGATATTCGAGGATGCGCTGGAGCACATTTGCCGGTCGGTGAACGACCTTGATCTGATCGTGTTTCCGGAATGCCACACCTTCCGTGGGGTCCAAGCGACGATGCATGAGCGTGCCGAGGCGTTGCCGGGCGGCGTGACCTTTTCGTTGTGCAGCCGTTATGCGGCGCAATACCGGACTTGGATCGTGGCGAACATCCACGAGAAGGAGCCCAACGGGCAGATCCACAACACGGCTTTTATTGTGAATCGTGAAGGGAAATTGCACGGCTGCTACCGCAAAGTCCACCTGACCACCGGTGAGCAGGCTAGCGGCGTCATTCCCGGCACGGGTTTTCCCGTGTTCGAGCTTGATTTCGGGCGCATTGGGATTGCCGTCTGCTGGGACAACTGGTTTTGCGAGAGTGCTCGGCAGCTGCGTCTCAATGGCGCCGAACTGCTGGTGTTTCCGCTGGCGGGGGATGCCAAGGAGTCGCATTGGAGCAAGACCTGGTCTACGCGTTGCATTGACAATAGCCTGCCGATGGTGGTATCCATCTGCGACGCGAAAGTGCCATCGGCGATCCTCGACCGCGACGGGACCTGGCTGGCGGCGAC
>JAQWBY010000038.1 GCA_028706165.1 Lentisphaeria bacterium
CAGGGCAAGCACGCTGAAAGCGTGCGCCGCCCTGGGTAGAGCGCCAATGATGACCGTGTTCCTCGGCCTCTTTGGCCCCAGTCGGCGAAGCTGACTGGGGCCAAAGAGGCAATGGAACCTGAGATTTTCGCCGCCCTTTGCGGCATCGGTTTCATAGGAGTAAGCACCCCGGGGGCAAACACCGGGGGCAATTTGCAGGAAACCCACGGCCAACCGCCGCCCAGCTCTTCGGCCTTGATTTCCGCCGATCTTTACGACAGCGGGTTTCATAGGAGTCATCGACAGCAATCGACAGCAATCGACGCACGCATCCCTTTGCGGCATCGGTTTCATAGGAGTAAGCACCCCGGTGTTTTCCCCACCAGGGTGATGACAGGCTGGTTACTGCGCTGTTTTTGCGAAGAATTATCATGTAGTTGCCGAGGGGATTTCGGGGTATATACTACAGGATGCTTCGATTATTTTATCGAATAGTTCGGGTTTTGGGTGAAGAGGAGAAGTGGCCATGGCATTAGATCACTATTTTTTGATGTTGCGGCAGGTTGACGAAGTGGTTCGTCAATGCATGGTTGATTTCAACCTACAGCGGCGTGATGAAAACCCCTTGTCGCAGTTGCGGGGTCGTCAGATCAACTTATTGTTGACGATCAATCGCCATGAGCCATGTTCGTTGAATGACGTCATGCACTTGCAGGGGCTGTCAGCGTCGGCGGCGTCGACGGCGGTGGACAAACTGGTGCGGAGCGGTCTGGTCAAGCGTGAAATCAACCCTGCCAATCGTCGCAGTGTGCTGATTACGACCAAGCCGGAAATACGCGATTTTCTGACTGAAATTGAGCGTAATGTGCAGGCTCGTCTGATGGATTTGCTCAAGAGTTGTCCCCAGGACGAATTGGATCGTATGGATAGGGCCAGCGAGAGTTTCGTTCGGCACTTGGAGACCGGTCTGACGAAGGATGCGAGCATGTGCCGGTTTTGCATGAACGTGGCCAGTAGCGCTCAATGAACACAGGGTACTTGTGTGGTACGAATGAGCAGGTAACAAAGGGTTATCAATCATGAGCAAGAACACGGGGATTACCCGACGGCGTTTCCTAGGTGGTTCTGCCGCAGTAGGCGCGGCGTTACAGATTGTACCGAGCAGTTATGTTTTTGGCGGGCCGACCGCGCCGAGTAACGTCATTACCCGGGCGGTCATCGGCACCGGCGGGATGGGCATGGGCCACGTCACCAAATATCCGCAGACGCTGGCGGTCTGTGATGTGGACAAGGCGCGGCTGAAACGGGCTGTGGACAAGGCCGGCGGCGATGTCAGTGCCTACAGCGACTGGCGCGAAATACTTGATCGCGACGACATTGACACGGTGCATATTCCGACGCCGCCACATTGGCACGCGCAAATCGCCATTGCCGCGGCGAAAGCCGGCAAGGATATCTATTCGGAGAAGCCGGCAACGCACACTTTGGCGGAGAGCCGTGCGCTGGTTGAGGCGGTCGAGCGCGCCGGCGTGGTGTACCAAGCGAACACCTGGGGGCGCGGCAGCGGTCATTTCATGCGCAAGCTGGTGGCTAGCGGCTTACTGGGCGGTCCGCTGACGGTGTGTCTCAATCCGCGTTACTGCCCGACGGGCTTCAAGATTCGCCAGTGGAGCGGCCGGCCGAATTTGACGCCGCAGCCGGTGCCGGAGGTGCTTGATTACGACATGTGGCTGGGGCCGGCGCCCTACAAGCCTTACCATGCACATCGCGTGCATGGTAGTTTCCGTGGCTACTGGGACTACGATGAAGGCGGCTTTGGCGATATGGGCCAGCATCATATCGACCCTATTCAGTACGCGCTGGGCAAAGACGGCACCGGCCCCGTCGAAGTTGAAGCGGTGGCGCCATGGCCACAGCATCCCGACGCCTGCGGGTTGTGGGGAACGATCTACCTCAAGTACGCTGATGGTACGATGATGATCATTGAAAGCTGGGAGTGGGGCGAAAAGACCACCGAGGGCCGGCCGCTGCTGGAAGGTCCCAACGGCAAATACTGGGGCGGCAACCGCCTTGAACCAGCCAATCTCCTGGAAGAACTGCGTCATTTTCCCGATCCGCCGCGGCTGCAAAGCTGGGAACACGCCGTGCGCACCCGCGAAAATGTCCACGGCGCCAAGCCCAACGTATGGCAGGCGACGCGGTCGGCGGATATTCTCCACTTGGCGTCGCTGGCCGTGCGCCTTGGCCGCAAAATCACCTGGGACCCCGTCAAGCAGAACTTCCCGGACGATGCCGACGCCATGCGGCTGGCCAGTCCGCCGCGGCGCGCGCCGTGGCTGCTGTGAGGACGCCCGGTCTAAAGGCGCGTCGTTGCGCGCTTCGCGGGTGAATACATGGGTGACATCCGGCCGGTATTGGCCGCTTAATCGTAGGGAAGACTATGCTTACAAAACATTTTTGCCGGGTGATTATGGGCTGCTCGCTCTTGTGGAGCGCGGCTGTTTATTGCCAGACGGTGGATGAGATGCTTGCTGGTGGTTTGCGGGCGATCCGCGCCTGCTGCCGGCAGTTGGTTGACGCAGCGGAGCGGCCGGGGAAGGACGACACGGTTGCACGTGTTGCGTTGCACGGTCTCTGTGTCAAAGCGCGCAAGGGCACTGCGGCCCAGCCCGTCGAGACGGCTTTACTGGAAACCCTGGTGACGGCCAAGGGCCCGGAACTGCGCAATTTTCTACTTGAACAGCTTTTTCTGGTGGCTAGCGACGCGTCCTTGCCGGCGGTCTTTCCGCTGGTTGCCGAGGCTGACTGCAGCGATGCGGCGCTGCGCGTGCTGCTGGGGCTTGACGGCGCTCGCGAGCGAGTCGCTGCCGAACTCGTGCGTCTGTTCCCGAGCCTGACGGGTGTGTGCCGAGACGGTGTGGTGCAGGCATTAGGCGAGCTCGGCGCGGCTGCTGCCGCGCCGGCGCTGGTGCCTGACGTGTTGGGAGCGGACCGCCATCGCCGCCAGTTGGCCATCACGGCGTTGGCGCGCATGAATGACCCCGCCGCCGACCAGGCCTTTGCGGCACTGCTGGCGCGTCGTGCGGAATTGGGCGGCTACGATGGCGCCATGTTTGACGGCGCCTACGCGGACTATCTTGGCAATCTCACCGCCTGGGGCCGTGGTGACGAAGCACTGCGGCTAGGCCAAGATTGGGTCCAGCGCGGGCCGGCGGCCGTACAAAGCATGGCCTTGGCGGTCTATGAACGCGTGGACAATGACGAGGCGCGGGCGCTGCTCCTCCACGGCCTGGAATCAACGACATTCACTGTGCGCTTGAGTGCGGTGAGGATACTGCGCCAGCCGCAGTACGCGTCACTAGCGGCCGCTGCCGCCGGCATGCTTGATCCGGCGCGGCCCGAGGTCGCCTTGCATGTCCTGCCGTTGCTGGCGTTCTGGGGCAATACGGCGGCGTTGCCGGCCGTGGAAAAGGCCATGGTCTGGGAGGACGAGGTGGCGCGCGCGGAAGCCGTGGCCACGACGGTGACCCTGCTAGGCGACAAGGCGTTGGCGCGTCTGCAGGTCCTGCTTGTGGATGAGCGGCCCGGCGTGGCCGATGCGGCGACGCGCGCTGTGGTGGCCTTGCCTTTGCCCATTGGTGGCGCGTTGGCGGACATGGCTCTCGTCGCGCCCCCGGCGCTGCGGCCGGCCCTGCTGAGCATTTTGCAGCAGCGTCGTGAAAGCGACCAGATTGCTCGTCTTGCCGTACTGGCTGACCAGGGCGACTCGGCGACGCGCCAGGCGCTTTGCCGTCTCTACGGTGTGCTTTGTGCGCCGGAGCAGCTGAGTTTCCTCTTCGCGCAGATTGTTGCTGCCGGCGCGGCCGGTGACGACGACTGGCTGGGCGCGGCTGAGAAGGGTTGCGCGCAGGCGTGCCGGCGTTTTGCCGATCCGGCAGCGTGCATGGCTTTACTGCGCAGCGCCTACGAGCAAGGCAACAGCAAGGTACGCGCCGCGTTGCTGCGCGTAGCCGCCGTGCCCGCCAATGACGATGCCATGGCGCTGTTGCGCTCGGCGTGGCAGGATGGCGACGAAGTCGTCCGTGAGGCGGCTCTGCGCGTGGCTGCGGACTGGCCGACGGTCGCGGCACTGCCGTTTTTGCGGCCGATTGTCCAGGCCGAAGATGGCAATGCTCTTTGGCAGATATTGGCATTTCGCGGTTGTGTCCGGCTGATACCGCGGCAAAACATCGGTCGTGGTGAGCAGCTTGCCGAGTTGGCGGCTTTGCTGCCGGTGGCGCGGCGGGTTGAAGAAAAACGCCTGGTGATTGGCGCGATGGGTGGCATTGGGGACAGCGCGGCCTTCGCGCCACTGCAGGGCTTCCTCACCGACGACGCTCTGAAGCGCGACGCGGCCATGGCTATCCTGACGCTGAGCGAAAAACTACGCAGCGGCGAATGCATCCGGCCTCTGCGTGCGGCACTGCCATTGTTCCGTGAGGGCAAGGAGCAGGAGCGCGCCAAGGCCTGCATGGACTTGCTGAGCAAGAATGTCGGCCGGGTACTGCGTTGGCAAGTCGCCGGGCCCTATCGCGAAGCCGGCAAGAGCTTCACGGCGTTGCATGATATGGCCTTTGATCCGGAGCTGGTTGACAAGGCTGGCGCCGTCGAGTGGCAGGTGGTACCGGCCGATAATAACGGCCGGCTGGATTTGCGCAAGGTCTATGGGGCCGACTCAACGCAGGTCGCCTGCTATGTGCGCTGCATCGTCAGGGTTCCTGAAAAACAGGCGGCGGTGGTTTCGCTGGGTAGTGACGACGGTGCCAAGGCCTGGCTGAATGGTAAAGTCATTGGTGAAAAGAATGTCCCCAGGGCCTATGTGGCCGACGAAGATCAACTGCCGGTGACTTTGCAGGCCGGTGACAATATCCTTCTGATCAAGGTGGGGCAGGGCGGCGGCGACTGGTGCGTTGGCGCCGCCGTGCGTGCTGGCGATGGCGGACCTATTGCGGATCTCGTACTGGCTCTGCCCTGATGACTCAAAAAT
This sequence comes from Lentisphaeria bacterium, assembly GCA_028706165.1. Classification (GTDB taxonomy): domain Bacteria; phylum Verrucomicrobiota; class Lentisphaeria; order Oligosphaerales; family Oligosphaeraceae; genus Oligosphaera. The sequence continues at coordinate 5,006 of JAQWBY010000038.1, forward strand.
TCACTCTAGATTGATGCAGCAAGCAAAAAGGACTATGACGATGGATGTTACGCGACGGGATTTTGTGAAAGGCGCCGGGGCGGCGGGTTTGGGTTCAATGATGCTCGGTGGACGGCTATTTGCCCAGGCGGCGCCGGCAGTGGCCAGTACGGAAGCCAATAGCGCCATCCGGGTCGGCTTAATTGGCGCCGGCGTGCAGGGGCGCGTACTGGCCGAGTGCATCCGCAAGATACCTGGCGTGCGTTTTCAGGCCATCTGTGACATCTGGGACTACAACCGCAATTACACCGCGCGGCGTCTCAAGGCCTACAAACAGCCTGTCAATGCCTACGAGGACTACCGCGAAATGCTTGAGAAGGAAAGCGGGCTGGACGCGATTGTGGTCGCCACGCCCGACTGGGTCCACTCGGAGCATAGCATTGCCGCGCTGCAGGCTGGCAAGCACGTCTACTGCGAAAAGGAGATGGCACACGAGCTGTCTGCCGCAGCGGCGATGTGCAAAGCTGCCGCGGCGAGCGGCAAGGTCATGCAGATCGGCCACCAGCGCCGCAGCAATCCCGTCTATCAGCAGGCATATAAGATGATCCATGAGGAAAATCTCTGCGGGCGGCTGACCCAGCTCTACGGTCAGTGGAATCGCACTCCGGAAGCGAAGCTCACCTGGCCCGAAAACCAGCCGATGACGCCGGAAATGCTCGCAAAATATGGCTATGCCAACATGGACGAGTTCAAGAACTGGCGTTGGTACCGCCGTTACTCGGCCGGCCCGATTGCCGACCTCGGCAGTCACCAGATTGACATCTTCAGCTGGTTCCTCAACGCCGAGCCGTCGCGCCTGCTTGCCATGGGCGGTCAGGATTATTTCGAGGACCGCGAATGGCATGAGGATGTCGTCACGCTCTACGAATACCAGACGCAGTTTGCCGGCAAGAAGGGCTCTGCCCGCGCCTACTACCAGGTGCTCAACACCAGCGGTTGGCAGGACTATTACGAACGTTTCAATGGCGATCGCGGGTCCATCAACTTGTCGGAAAACGGCCGCAAGTGCTATTACATCCCTGGCGCCAATGTGGACGTGCCCGACTGGATGAAGAGCGTGGAGCGCATTCAGGTCGATGGGCAGTCAGCCGTGCCGTTGATTCCCGCCCTGAAGGCCAAGAGCCCCGAAATGGCCGCCGTCATGGATGAGTTTGACGCCAAGCAGGGCCACCATCTGCACCTGGAGAACTTCTTCCAGGCCGTGGCCAAGAATGACGCCAAGGCCGTGAATTGTCCGCCAGCGGTGGGCTACGCCACAGCCGTCGCGGTGCTCAATGTCGTGCCGGCGATCGAACGCGGCGGCGGGGTGAGCTTCCAGGACAGCGACTTTGTTGCCGAGTAAGGAGCAGTCCCGAGGGCATGCCCGGAGGCTGCGAGGGCATGCCCGGAGGCCATAACTGGCAGGTGTTATTCCGGGCTAAAAAAATTGTATTTTTGCCGTAACTTTTTCATGCGCAGGGGCTATATTTGGATTCACTATGAAAAGCCTCTGTGGACAGACCGTTCTTGTGCTTGGCGCGGGTGCCAGCGGCCTTGCCGCGGCGCGGCTGGCGAGGTCTGTCGGGGCGCGGGTCATTTTGCTTGACAGTGGCAGTGGCGCAGCGTTGCAGCGTGAGGCAGAGGTCATGCGTTCCGAGGGCATAGATGTCCGCCTTGGCTGGCTGGATCCGTCTTGGCCGGCCGCCGGTGATTTGGCGATCATCAGCCCAGGGATAACCGCCGATGGTGTTTTGGGGCGTTTAGCGTCGTCGCTATCCTGTCCGGTTCAGAGTGAATTGGCATTTGGCGCGGGTTATTGCCCCTGGCCGATGCTGGCGGTAACCGGTACCAATGGCAAGACGACGACGGTTGAGATGCTCACCCACGCATTGGCTGCGGGTGGCTTCTGCGTGGCTGCTGGCGGGAACATCGGCATGCCCTTGTCGGCATTAGCCCTATCGCGGCCGGCGCTGGATTGGCTGGTGGTCGAGGTCAGTTCCTTTCAGCTGGAGCGACCGGCGGGCTTTGCGCCTCGCGCCGCGGCGTTGCTCAATATCACCCCGGACCACCTCAACCGGCATGGCAACATGGACGCTTATGTGGCGCTGAAGATGTCGCTGCTGGAACTCTTGCAGCCCGGCCAGTCGGCCGTGCTTAATTATGACTTGCTTGCTGACGAGCGCGTAAAACGTGCTCTCAACGGGCGGGCCGGCGTCACGTTTAGTGCCGATGCAGCGGCTGGCGCCGATTTTTATGCATGCGCTGGCCAGCTTTGGCGTCGTGGTCTGGACGAGCCCCTGCTGGCGCTCAGTGAGCTGTCTTGGCAGGGCCGACACAATGTCGAAAATGCTTTGGCTACGCTGGCTTTGGCAGAGAGCGCCGGCATCAATTGCCGGCGGCTTATTCCTGGCCTGCGCAGCTTTCGCACTGGTGCCCACCGCATGAGCGTGGTTGCCGAAAAAGGCGGGGTGCGTTTTGTTGATGATTCGAAGGCGACGAATGTCGACGCACTGATCCGGGCCTTGGACGTTTTTGGCGGCACGCCACCGGCCATCGCCCTTATCGCCGGCGGTGTTGACAAGGGCTGCAGTTTGGACGAGGCTCGGCCCCAGTTGCGCCGCTATGTTAAAAAGGTCTTTCTGATTGGCGCCTGTAAGGGGCGCCTCGCCGCAAGCTGGGGCACTGATGTGCCCTGCGAGCAGTGCACCGACCTGCCCGAGGCCGTGCACAAGGCTGCGCGGTGCGCTTCGCCGCAAGGCACGGTCCTGTTGTCGCCAGCCTGCGCCAGCCAGGATATGTTTACTGATTATGCTCATCGCGGCCGCGTCTTTGCCGACGCAGCGGCCACGTGGTCCGCAATATGAATTTTGTGATAGTCACCCACAAGTCCAGGGAGCTCCAAGGAGAAAAAGAATGAAAAAACATGCCACACACACCAATCGCTTGATTGTCGGGACCTGCGCCGGTCTCTCCGCAGTGATGCTTTGCTGCAGCGGTTGCACAGCCAAAAAAGAGAAGATTGCCACAGGCAATTTCCTGATGGACAATCGCGGCATCATTCCGCCGCCGCATGCCAAGCCGGTCACTGCTGCAGTCGTGTCACCGGTGAAAGCTGAGCAACCCCCGGCTGTATCCGAGCCACGGGAGTTGCTGTTGCCGCTGGAGCAAGAGGGCGATATTGAGCAGGCATTTGTACCCGCCGAAGCGCCTACCGCTGGCTTGGCCCAGCCGAAGCCGCTCGTGGACGATACGGCTGTGCCGGTGTTGGCTGATGCGCCGCCTGCTGCTGTGAAATCCACGCCTAAGTCGGCTCCCCAAAAGCCGGCGGCGCCAAAGCGTAGTTACACCGTGGCCAAGGGCGATACGCTATCGGGCATCGGTTATCGCTACCGGGTCGACTGGCGTGACATCGCTGCCGCCAATGGGCTGACTGAAAAGAGCGTCATCCGGGAAGGCCAGGTGCTCGTCCTGCCTGACCATGCTGCGACCACGCCGCGGGCGGCCCAGGTGAAAAAGACGACGTCGAAAGCCGCTTCGGCCAGCAAGAGTAGCACCAGCGGCACGAGCAAAGCGGCCAGCGGCAGCTCCGGCAGCAAGGCGGCTGTGTCCATGCCGGCCGATGGCGTTTACGAAGTCAAGAGCGGCGATAGCCTGTGGCTGATTGCCCGTCGTTTCAATCTTAAGAGCGAAGACATTCGCCGCATCAACAAGCTCAAGACTGACGTTCTGCAGGTTGGGCAGAAGCTTCGCCTGAAAGACGGCGCTGCGGTTGACACTGCGAAGCCCGCGCCCGCCGTCAATTCGCTCGCGCCGGTTGCGCCGGTTGCGCCTGTTGCGGCTCCGGTCGTGACACTTGATAATGCCGCTCCTGCCCCGGCGGATTTGGCGCCGGCCAATGCGGCTGAGCCGACCGTGCTGTTGGGGCCGGTTATGCCTGTTGACCCTGCCGCGCCTGCAGGCGGCGATTTACTGCCGGTCCCGCCAGTGGGTGCGGCGCCGGCGCCGGCGGTTGGCGGGGCGGCTGCGCCCGCGCCGGTGGTCGATTCCGCGCCTGCACCAGCGGCCGCGAAGACCTTGCCGCATGCAGTTGCGGCTGGCGACAGCATCAAGCAGCTGGTGGCCATGTACGGCTGCGCTGAAGACGAATTGCTCAAGGCTAACCCCGGCGTCAAGAGCGACGCCGATCTGAAACCCGGCATGACCCTGCAGATTCCCTTCAAATAAGGGCCTAGTCCGGAAGCATCTGATAACAGAATCCGGCGGTGACGGCAACATGCTGTCGCCGCCGGATTTTTCTTGTGGGACGGTGTCGGCGTCGCGTTAGGTGGCGCCGAGGGGATGTGACGACTGGAATCTCAGAGTGTCTTGAGGTAATTGATGGCGCGGGTGATATCGCCGACGGGATCTTGGCCGACTTCGCGTTCGATGGCGAAGTAGCCGTTGTAGCCGACAGCGCGGAGGTTCTGGATGTAGTGTGGCCAGTCGATCCAGCCGCTGCCGAGGGGAACCTCAAGGCGTTTGCCATCGGGCTGCACTAGTGCGTCCTTGGCGTGAGTGTGGATAATACGGTCGCCGAGGACTTTGACGCCTTCCATGGGCTGGTATTCGGCGAAGGCCTGGTCGCGATCGTAGGGCTGGCCGGCTTGCTGCATGTACTTAGCCGGCCAGAGAATGAGATTGGCCGGGTCGTAGTTCACGCAGAGCGCGCTGCTACCGACATCGTTGATCATGTCCATGAGCACTTCCGGCGGTTCGGGGCCGGTCTCGACTGCCAGACGCGCGCCAACTTTCTCGCCGTGACGGCAGATTTCGCCGAAGGAGTCGGCAAAACGCTGCCATTTGGGGTCCTGGCGACTATGGGGAATGACGCCGCAGTGGCCCTGCCAGATGCCGCATTCCAGGTCGGCTGCGTACTGAAGAATCTCCTTGGCGTCGTCGATGTGCTGGCGGAGATTGTCGGGCACGCCGAGATCGACTTCGCCGCCCCAGGCGCAGATGGCCGATATTTCCAGGCCGAGTTCACGGATGTGACGAAGGAGCTGTTTGCGGCCGGCGGTGTCGAGGTCGCGGTAGGAAAAGCCCTTGACGCAGGCAAGGTGTACGCCAGGCACTTCCATGCGGGCCGCGAAGGCCATGCCGTCGTAAATGCCCATTTTCAGGTTGTGGACCATGATTGCAATTTTCAAAGCAGACATGCGAGAGACCTTTCTGTTGCCAGGTTGAACCAAGAGTACGGAGGAAAACGAAGCATGCCGGGCAATATAACCCGGTGATAACGGACTGAAAGCAGGATAAACCCAGGAATGGTGGATGGCTGGCAAGCGGTCAGTCATTGATAATGGATGCCAGGCATGCCGCCGATGTCAGTCCCAGGTAAGCAAGTGGGTTCCATTGCCTCTTTGGCGCCAGTCAGCTTCGCCGACTGGCGCCAAAGAGGCTGAGGAACACGGACCAATATGGCGCGCTACCCAGGGCGGCGCGCGCCTTCGGCGCTGCTTGCCCTGGGTTGGACTGTTTCGCGCTTGCAGCGCTTCTGCCGCTTCGCGGCAATAAAATGCAGATCGGCCAAGTTCGGCCCGGAGGGCCGGACCATGCGTAACCCCGGGTGAGGCGCCCGGAGGGCGACGCAACCCGGGGGATGATAACAAGTTAGGATTGCGCCCGGAGGGCGCCACATTGGCAAGACACGTTGCATCCCATCGTGCCGGATAGTGACATTACTAGCAGTCATTATCAATCGCTGGCCGCTTACATGGCTGCTAGGACGGTCATAAACTGGTGCGCATGGCCTTTGCGATCTCTTTGGTCCGGCAAAACGGTGATTTCGGTGAAAAAGGCTTGCATTCTCGCATGACGGTGGGTGCAAAATGGCTATTGGCCATTATGCTTAACGAGTGTCTGTGTATGAACGTATTTTTGCTTGGAATGACTGTTTTGGTATTTGCTTGAAAGCCGTCGCAACGATGCCTGAAAAACTCGACATATGCCATGTCATTACCCGCATGATCATCGGCGGGGCGCAGGAGAACACACTGTACACCTGCGCTGGGCATCTGGCTAAGGGGCATCGGGTGACCTTGGTGACGGGGCCATCGCCGGGGCCGGAAGGCGAGTTGTTGCAGCAGGGCTGTCCAGATGGGCTGGAGGTGATCGTGTTGCCCGAGCTGGTGCGCGAGCTGTCGCCGCTGACGGATTGGCGCGCGTATCGGTCCTTGCTGCGGCTGTTTCGCGAACGGCGATTTTCGGTGGTGCACACGCATGCGTCGAAGGCCGGCATAGTGGGCCGGGTGGCGGCGCGGCGTGCTGGTGTGCCTTTTGTGGTGCACACAGTGCATGGCCAGGCCTTTCACGCGTATCAGTCGGCCTTGGCGAACCGGCTGTATATCGCAGCAGAGCGCTGGGCGGCGCGGCATTGCGACCGTATATATGCCGTGGCGCAGGCCATGATTGAGCAATGCGTGGCGGCGGGAGTAGCGCCGCGGGAGAAGTACCTGGTCGTGTACAGCGGCATGGACCTCGATTGCTACGTCAACGCCAGGCGGGACGACGCGTTGCGAGTGGAATTGGGCATCCCGGCGGACGCACTGGTGGTTGGCAAGATCGCGCGGCTCTTCGAACTCAAGGGGCATGATGATCTGCTGGCGGCGGCGCCAAAGGTGCTGGCGGCGGTCCCCAACGCGTATTTTCTGCTGGTGGGCGATGGCATTTTGCGCGATGTCCTGGCCGCGCAGGCCCAGGCGCTGGGCATCCGCGACCGGGTGATCTTTGCGGGGCTGGTGCCGCCGCGGGACATCTGCCGTTACACGGCGCAGATGGACGTGCTGGTGCACCTGTCCTTGCGCGAGGGGTTGCCACGCGCCGTGGTGCAGGGACTCGCCACCGGCATACCCGTCGTGGCCTATCCGCTGGATGGTACGCCTGAAGTCGTCAAGCACGGCGAGACGGGGTTACTTTGCCCTGTGCGGCAAATAGATGCGATCAGCGCGGCGTTGACCGAACTGTTGCTTGATCCTGAAAAACGGCGGGCGATGGGCCAGCGCGGGCAGGACGAGGTTTGTAAGCGTTTTGCCTGGCAGCGCATGGCCGATATACTGGAAGACGAATACAGTCGCGGCGTGGCCGCATACGTGGCGGCGCACAACTGGCCGGCGACATAGCCTTGGCGCTGCGACTGCCTAATGAATGCTGTTGATTTCCGAAGTGTGAGAAGCCAATAAAGGAGAAACCCAGATGACGAAATTCACCCTCTTGGGCGGTATGCTGTCGGGCCTGTGCTTAAGTGTCGCATTGGTATCCTGCCAGAAAACCGGCAGTGAGGTCGCCGGTTTTGGTAAGGACGGCGACATCCGGTCGGTCGTGCCGGCGGCAGGGTTGGAAAAGGGCCGGCGGAGCACGCCGCCCGGGTTGCATTTTTTCGTTTCGCCGGAGGGCAATGACGACTGGACGGGCCTGGAGCCCGCGTGGGTTCAAGAGACGCCGAACGGCCCGTTCCGGACATTGGCGAAAGCCCAGGAGGTCGTTCGCGGCTTGCCGCGGTTGCCGGGCTTGCCGGTGACCGTGCACGTGCGTGGCGGCGTGTACCGCCTTGAGGACGCGTGGCGTTTTGAGCCCAAGGATAGCGGTCTAGCCGATGCGCCAGTGGTGTGGCAGGCATACAAGGACGAAAAGCCCGTGGTCAGTGGTGCCAGGGTCATTGAGCAGTGGACAGTCGCCGCCGATGGCACATGGATGGCCGAGCTACCAGCAGTCGCCGATGGCAGCTGGGATGTTAACCAGCTCTTTGTCAACGGCCAGCGCCGCCAGCGCTGCCGGCTGCCGAAGAAGGGCTTTTTCCGCATGGCCGGTCCGGCGGTGCAATGGAAGAATCGCGAGGAGGCCAACCGCAATCCCCGCAGCAAGGACAGCTTCCTCTATAACGAAGGCGACGTGGAAGCCTGGGACGACATTCGCAACGGCGTGGTCTGGATGTACAATTCATGGACGGCGTCCATCCATCACATTGCGGAAATCACGCCGGCGGAGAAGACCCTGCGCTTTACCAAGGGCATGGGGTGGCCGATTGGCCATTGGGACCGCAAGCAGCGATACCACCTGGAAAATGTCCGTGCGGCCCTGACGGCTCCAGGCGAGTGGTACATGGATTATGCGACGGGGATTTTGAGTTACCTGCCGATGCCGGGCGAAACGCCGGCGAATTGCGTGGTTGAGGCGCCAGTGGCGCAGCAGCTGCTAGTGTTGCAGGGCGACAGCGAGGTCGGGCAGTTTGTTGAGAACGTGGTTTTTTCGGGCATTGCCTTTCATCACAACACGTTTGTGATGCCTCAGGACGCCATGCACGACGGGCAGGCGGCAGTGGGCCTGACAGGGGCGGTTTACACCAACGGCGCGCGCAACTGCCGTTTTGAGGACCTGAACATTGCCCACACGGGCACCTACGGGCTCTGGTTTGCCAAAGGCAGCCAGAACAACGTACTGATCCGCTCGGAGCTGCATGATCTCGGCGGCGGTGGCGTGAAGATCGGCGAGTCCGGCGGCGAAAGCAATGAGGCGACGGCTTGCCGCGGCAACACGGTGGAGAACTGCTTCATTCATGATGGCGGCGTCATCGCGCAAGCGGGCGTTGGCGTGCTGATTTTGCGCAGCAGCTACAATACGCTTCGGCACAACGAGATATGCGACTTGTACTACAGTGCGATATCGGTGGGATGGTCCTGGGGCTACGCGCCGTCAAGCGCGAATCACAACGTCGTGGAGTATAATCACCTGCATCATATTGGCTATGGCGTCCTCAGCGACATGGGCGCAATATACACCCTGGGTATTTCACCGGGAACGATTCTGCGTGGCAATCATATTCACGACATCTTCTCTTACAGCTACGGCGGCTGGGGACTCTATACCGACGAGGGCAGCACGGGCGTGTTAATGGAGCACAACGTGGTGTACAACACTAAGTCGGGCGGTTTCCACCAACATTATGGCCGCGAGAATATCGTTCGCAATAACATTCTGGCCTTTTCGCGCGAGGGGCAGATCATCCGTTCGCGGCAGGAGGCGCATTCGTCCTTCACGGTCGAGAATAACGTGGTGATCTTCGATAATGGCCGGCCCTACGGCGGCAACTGGGGTAATGGCAATTACACCATGCGCAATAACTTGTATTGGGATGTCACCCGCGAGCCCTTCGAATTCGCTGGCTATCCGCTGGCCGAATTCCAGCGCGAGGACGGTCAGGAGCTGGGGTCGGTCATTGCCGAGCCGGGCTTCGTCAATGCCGCAAAATGCAATTTCCACCTCAAGGAAGGCGCTGCGGCATATCCCTACGTGAAGGACGCCGTCGCGGCCATGGACAAGGCGGGCCTGTACGGGCCGTCGTGGTGGACGCGCAAGCCGGCGCAGAAGCAGTATAAGGAGGTCATTCCGGAGATGATCCCGCCCAAATCCGAACGGCCGCGTTTGGGCTACCTGCGCGAGCTCAAGCTGGACTTCATGGACGTCGCCGTCGGCGAGAAGTCACCCGTGGGTTCCACCAGCGGTGAAGATAACGTGTTGGGCTCGTCCATTCGAGTGAGCGAGGAACAGCCGGCACCCGGTGGCAAACGGGCGTTGAAATTCGTTGACGCCGACGGCCTGAAATTCGAGTGGGAGCCCCATCTGGTGTACAACTTCAACTGGCGTAAGGGCATGATGATGGGTGCGTTTGATGTTTTTCTGAAGGACGACCAGGCGATTTGCTGGCATGAATGGCGCGACAGCTCGGCGCCTTACAAGGTCGGTCCCAGCATACGCTTCTACGGTGACGGTCGGCTCACCGTCCTCGACCAGGAACTGGCGCGCTTTCCCAAACAGACTTGGCTGCGAGTCAAGATCGTCTGCAGTGTCGATCCCGAGGCGCCGGCGACTTTCGACCTGGAAGTCACCCCGGTTGGCGGCGAAACCAAGGTCTTCAAGGGCCTGGATTACGGCGCCAAGGACTGGAAACAGCTTACCTGGGTAGGTTTTGTCAGCGAAGCCCAAGTGCGCTCGGAATTCTTCTTGGGTAATGTGAATTTCACCCGGAAGTGAGTGTGGCGCGGGGACCCTGGTGGGTGCCATCGCGCAGTCACTAGAATTAGACGAACGCATTGAGAGAGGACTATGCGTGGATAAGCCTGATAGCCCAAAGAGAATAGCCGTACTCATCGACGCGGAAAATACCGCGTTGTCAACCTTGAAAGCTGTTTTGGAGGTGATTGCTGGAAAAGGGCACATCACGTTACAGAGAGCGTATGGCGACTGGTCTAAAGATGGGCTGAAAAAGTGGCGAGATGTCTTGAATGAAAAGGCCATTCAGCCTGTGCATCATTTTGCCTGCACGAAGGGCAAGAACGCCAGTGACGGCGCGATGATTATTGGCGCCATGGATTTGCTGTATACCAAGGAGTTCGACGCGTTTGCGCTGGTTACCAGCGATAGTGACTTCACTATTCTTGCCTCGCGATTACGGGCATCGGGACTGTGGGTCATTGGTTTAGGTGAAAAAAAGACTCCCGCTCCGTTCATGCGTGCATGTAACGACTTTGTCCTTACTGATAGTTTGGCAGCTGCCCCGACGACTGCAATCGCCAAGCCCGCTGAGGCCAAAGGCAGCAACAGCGCGAAAGGCAAGCCGGCCTCGCCGCCTGCCAAGACGGCCTCGCCGGCAAAAACTACTGCAAATGCCGAATCCAAGAATGAAGCCATGACGCCGCCACAGCCTCCTCTTTCGGCCAGTCCATCGCAGAAGGAAAGCGTTGGTAGCAAGGCAGAAAGCGCGACAGCTCAGAGTGGCGTGGCCGATGTTTCAGAGATCATTCCATTGCTGAAGGCTGCGTGGGAAGAACGCCAGAAGAACGGTTGGGTTGATTGTTGTAGTGCCGCAGCCTTTGTAAAAAGCATCGAGCCTGACTTCAACCCCAAATCATACGGGGTGAAGAAGTTTTCCGACCTGATCACGTCTCACCCAGACGTATTTAAGTTCCATAAAAGCCCTGATACTCCCACAGGCAGGTTTCTCTTCCGACCACAAGAATAAGTCTTGGGGACGGCCCGCCTGCGCTACTTGTCGGCAGCATGAGGAGGACTGGCTTGCTGGTCCTCCTCGTCGAAGGCGCTAACCAGATGCCAGTGCCGGCAATGCGGGCAGCGCTCATAGTTCTTGTGGAGAAGGCTGAAGCCGAGAAGTGGATGGGTGTAGAGTTGTCCACATTCGGGGCACCTGACTTTGCCGCGGATGAGCTTTTGGAACCATCTGTTGCCGTAGGCGATGTAGGCAAGCAGAATTCCCATGGCCACAAAATAAAGCAGTACCCACAGCTGCAGGAGCATTGCCCACACATTTTTGCCGAGGCCGAACGAGTTCTTTTCTGCCAGGAAGATGGGGAGATTGCCCAATAAGTGCAGGGCCATGCAGGAAAGCAGGCCGCCAGCGACTTGCCTGTGCTTGACGATGAAATAAAGCGCCGCCGCGGTGAATGCTGCGTGCATGATGCACACCATCAATCGCTCGCCGATATAGCCATTGAGCATGTACCATGGGTATTGGGCTATTTCCGGTGACTTTGCCAGCAGGCAGGCAACCGTCCACGCCTCGCCAACTCCGAAGCCCAGGCCAATCGCCAACGCGGAACGATGCACCGGCAGGGATTTCAAACGATAGTAACAGCACGGGATGAGCAGGAGCCAGAGCTTGGCAGGCTCCTCGGTGACTGGAGCGTACAGACGTTTGAGGACGTGGTAGATCTCGTTCTGCTCCCCCAGCGCTGAGGCCAGCCAGGCATCAAGGGGCATGCGTACAAGATGGAACGCCAGCGCGTTCATCGGCAGCATGAGCAAAACCAGCATGCCCAGAAAGAGTCGTTCATCTTTTGGCGCACGCTGGATCAGCACGCCACTGTAGATCGTGAGTGCCAGCACAGTGACAATCATGGCGGCAATGGTGATGTCAGCTGGCATGGTCGTGTTCTCTCAGAATGAGCGTGGAGAAGTTGGAACCAAGGCGAGGGAGGGCAGGCGGCAGCACATGGGCGCGTTTGCCTGGCTGGTGCTCACGCCAAGGCCTGCAGCAATGCCCTCGTGCGTTTATCCACGATAGCGGTCAGGAGTTTGTACATCTCGTCATCGCCAGTTGCCAGTCGCAACGATTGGCTCGGCAACGCTGCTTGTAGTGCTTGGCAGAGACTGACGAGGCGTTCGCGCAGGGGGGGCCAGCTGAGCGAGGCTTCCTGCGTCATCTTCTGCCAGTGGGCCGGCGTGATGACGTCTATTGAGTCGCATTGGCCGATTTTCATCGCCGGTTTGTTGGACAGTTCGGGCCATGCCAGGGTGCAGACGATGTCATACGATGGGGCAAGACGGCGGGAGCCATTTTTTTGGTACAGTAGCGAGTAGTTCTTGCCGTGTGCATCAGCATTTCCGACCAGCATATTGAAGATCACAGCGTTTAGGAAGTCGCGGATGTCCAAAACTGGCGCTGACGACCAGCTTCTGATCATGGCGATGCAGTCACGTAGCAGTGGGCCGCCTTCCTGCTGGTATTTCCTTTCTGGGGGGTAGCCCATCGCTTGGCAAAAATCTTCCTGGTGAATACGCAGGACCGTTCCAGCAGGATCAATCGTGCGGTCATAGCGCTTGATGAGCAGACAGGGTTTACCGGCAATGGTTAGCCTGAACAGGTCTGGGACGGCCAGCCCAACCGCTTTAGCCAGCGTCATGCAGAAAACTTCAGCTGCAACCAAGCCAGGGAAGCGCTCCGGCTCGGGCTTGATGATGTGTGTGCTCGCAGAACTACCCAGGGGGAGAAAGAACGTGTCTTTGTCGAGAATGATTGGCAGTTTTCCCTGGGTACCAGCCAGCGACAAGCGCACGCCTTCGCGTCCTGCCAGGAGGGGGCGGCGTGGCAATTCAGCGATGATCTCATTGAGTTCGGTGGTCGTGAGACGCCGCCTTGGCTGCATGTCGTTTCGTGGCAGTGCCGTGCCTGCGGGCATTAGACAGATGGCGCCGGCGCATTCGCCCCCAATGCGTTCAAGGATGGCGAAGTCGTTGCGTTCACTGACTCCGAGAATTGCCGCTATCTGCTGTCGGGGGCCCTCGTCAGGAAGAACGCCAGCGAAGAATGGCCGGGCTTCTTTGCCGCGGAAGGCCTTGTTGCGTAGTGGCAAGGACCGTGATATGGGTATGGCGTCAGGATTTTGCAGCCATGCGGGAGCGTAACGAAATCCCAGTAGGCCGTTGGCGTCCTGGCTGAGCGTCCCGACGAGATTGCGGCTCAGATATACGGTCAGCTGTTTCATGGCGTCTCGTCTGGCCTGGCCTTATCGCTGGCGCACAGGGTCAGGGAGAGGCCCAGTGCCTGGAGCACAAGGAGCATTTTGCCGGTTTGGCAGCTGGGCTTGCCCCTTTCGAGGTCGATGATGAAGCGCAGGCCGGTGCCGGCGGCCATGGCCAAGTCTTTCTGGGTCGCCCCGAGTTCCTGCCGTCGCGCCCGGATCGCCTCGCCGAGTTCGCTGGATGTGGTGGGTGTGTTCATAATTACCGATCGGTAATATTATCCACCAGGATTACACTGTCAAGAAGATTATTACCGATCGGGAAGGTGCAGGGCAATCGGTCACCCATTGATAATGGCGGCCAAACCTGCCGCCGATGTCAGTCCCAGATAAGCAAGTGAGTTCCATTGCCCCTTTTGCCCCAGCCAGCTTCGCCGACTGGGGCAAAAGGGGCCGAGGAACACGAACATGGTCGCCGTTGTACCCAGGGCGGCGCACGCTTTCAGCGTGTTTGCCCTGGGCTGGTATGTTTCGCGCTTTCAGCGCTTCTGCC
>JAQWBY010000039.1:0-3855 GCA_028706165.1 Lentisphaeria bacterium
GCCGCTTTTCACCGGGGCGGACACGTAGGTCCGCCCCGACATCGCGGCTTCGCATGAGCTCAATACGCCTTCCTCATCGCGTCTTCACGTGATGTGACATCTTTGCGTGCTACTTTTTGGGCTGCCGGCTTATTTTTGCCTGCGTCCATCTTGTATTCAGGGTAAAAACCATTAGCTTTCGCCGTCGCCACGAGCATCAGAATAATTCGTGGCAGGGAATGCATACTTGCTTTTCCCCATACCTGAAAATGAGGTGACTGAGGATGTCTGAAATCTTGATTTGTATGGGCAGCTCTTGCTTCTCCAGGGGCAACAACCGCAATCTGACAGTGATTCAGGACTTTCTGAAGCGCAACGGCCTCAGTGACCGCGTCAAACTACGTGGCGATCTCTGCCACGGCAACTGCAAGGAAGGACCGAACCTGGTGATTGATGGCGTCCGTTACACTGAAGTCGATGCCAACGCCTGTCTGGATATCCTCAAGAAGCACTTCGCGCCCGATGCACAGCCCAAGGCATAACAGCCGTTCCAGCGGCGCAACCTGAAAAACACCTTATGCCCAAAAAGCCGAGCGGCAGGTGAGCCAAAGACGCATTACTCGTGTCCAAGGCCACTGTAATTGCGCCGTTGCGACCGCGGCCGGCCTACAATCATGGACTGACTACGGCCCCAGCGCTGATCTGATAACCACCCACCGGACAGGCAGGTGACGTGAATGGACAATTCACAGCAACACCCGATCTATACAGAAAAAAACGAATGCCAGGACTGCTGCCGCTGCGTGCGGATGTGTCCGGTAAAGGCCATTAAAATCGAAAATGGCAGCGCGAATATTATTCCGCAGTTGTGCATTGCCTGCGGTCGCTGCACGAAGGTCTGCCCCTTCAATGCCAAACGCGTGCGTTCGGACATAGGCCGCGCCAAGCAGCTGCTTAAAGATCCGGCACCCGTGTATGTATCCCTTGCGCCGTCCTTCCGTACGGAGTTCGCCGATATTCCCGAAAACAAGCTCATCGCGGCCCTCCGCCGGCTGGGCTTTGCCGGCGTGTCCGAGACCGCGCTCGGTGCCCAGGAAGTGTCCGCGTCCGTCGCCGAGCTGCTTAAACGCGATCCTACACCGCGCGTGTACATCTCCTCGGCCTGTCCGGTCGTTGTGGACTTGATTGGCAAATACATACCCACCATGGCCGCCAATGTTACGGACTTCTGTTCGCCGGCGCAGGCCCATGCCCGATTGCTCAAAAAGCACTACGGTGACCACGTCCGGGTGGTCTTTATCGGCCCCTGTATCGGCAAGAAAGTCGAGGCGGACGAACATCCCGAGCTGCTGACCTTGGCGCTGAGCTACAACAATCTCCGCGAGTGGTTTCAGTCCGAAAACATCGACCCACTCGCCATGCAGCCGACAGAGCGCGACGTGTTCTGCCCCAGCTGCGCCGCCGAAGGCGCGCTCTATCCGGTAGATGGCGGCATGATCGCCGGCATCAAGGCCAATTGCTCCATTCACGACGCGGATTTTATGGCCTTCTCAGGTGTGAACAATGTGGTCAGTGCGCTGCATGATCTGGACAAGACACAGCTCAAAAGGCCGCTATTCCTCGAACTTCTCGCCTGTGAGGGCGGTTGTGTCAACGGCCCCATCGGCCATGATACCGAGGCGACCATCATCAAACGCCAGCAGATCGTCAACGCCGTCGACTACGATCCCGCCGTCGTTCCACGCCAGACCCGCATTGACGCCACGCTCACACACCCGAAAACGCCGGTGCTCAAACGCGAGTTCTCCGCCAAGGAAATCAACGACGCGTTGCTGTCCATCGGCAAACAGAGTTTTGAGGACGAAATGAATTGCTCTGGCTGCGGCTACAACAGCTGCCGGGATTTCGCCGTAGCGCTGCTGGAGGGCAAGGCCGAGCCGTCCATGTGCGTGTCCTACATGCGCAAACTGGCGAACAAAAAGGCCAACACGCTCATCCAGACCATGCCTTCCGGCGTCATCATCGTGCAGGAAAACATGAACGTCGTTGAATGCAACCGGCGCTTTGCCGAAATGCTCGGCGACGACATCAAGGACGCCTTTGAGGTTTCTCCCGGCCTGGAGGGCGCCAGTGCTCAGAAACTCGTACCATTTCTCACCAAGTACTTCGACCAAGTGCTGGAGACCGGCTGTGATATCTCTTACCGCGACCTTGAAAACAACGGCTCGGTGTACAACGTCACCATCTTCACCATCGAACCGCACCGCATTGTCGGCTGCATCATGCGCGACATCACCGAGCCCGCCGTGGAAAAAGAGCAGGTCATCCGCAAAGCCCAGGACGTCATCCGCCGGCAGATGGAAACCGTGCAGAAAATCGCCTACCTCCTCGGCGAAAATGCCGCGGAATCACAAGTCAGCCTCAATGACATCATCGATTCGTACAGCAGCAAGCGCTTGGCAGGACGGGACAATGCAGACTCACGCCGATGACTTTTTCATTGAGGTCGATCACCACCAGCTCTTCAAGTACCGCCAGCCCGTCGGGGGTGACGTCTTTCTGTCCCGGAAAATCAAGGGTGCGCGGCGTATCGTGTCCGTCCTCTCCGATGGTCTTGGCAGCGGCGTGAAAGCCAACGTGCTGGCCACGCTCACCAGCAGCATGGCACTTGAATTCGCCACCAACGACACGGACTTGCGCAGCACTGCGCAGGTCATCATGGATACGCTGCCGGTCTGCAGTCAGCGCAAAGTGGCCTACTCAACCTTTACCATTGTTGACATCGAACACGACAACAGCGTGCGCATTATCGAGCACGACAACCCGCCGTGCCTCGTCCTACGCAGCGGCGAAATCCTCAAACGCGACAAAGACTCCTACGAAATGGCGCCCGGCACCGGCAATGTCCAAGGCAACCGCACCGTCGTTTTCTCACAGTTCCAGGCGGAAGAGGGCGACCGCGTCATCTTCTTCTCCGATGGCGTGTCGCAGTCCGGCATGGGCCGCGACGCCTTTCCCCTCGGCTGGGGGGTGGACGCCGTCCGTGCCTTCGCCATGACGTTGATCAAGCAGAATCCGGCCATATCCGCCCGCGAACTGGCCCGTCAACTGGTCGAGCACGCCGCACTCAACGACGAGAATCGCCCCAAGGACGACATCACCTGCGGCGTGGTCTATTTTCGCCATCCCCGTCGCCTCCTCGTCGTCACTGGCCCACCGTTCTCGCAGGAAAATGACAAGGTCATGGCTGACTTCGTGCGCAATTTCAATGGCCGGATCATTGTCTCGGGCGGGACCACGGCGGGCATTGTCGCCCGCGAACTCGACGTCGATGTGCGCATCAACCTGGACTTGCTGGACCCCGAAGTACCGCCCATCTCACACATGGACGGCGTCGACCTGGTCACTGAAGGCACCATCACCCTGGCCAAAGTTACTGAAATGCTGGAGCGCGGCGTTATGATCGAACGACTGCCCCGCAATGGCGCCACTATGATCCTGGAGCTCTTTCGCAACAGTGACATCATCCAGTTTCTCGTCGGCACCCGCATCAACGAAGCACATCAGGATCCCAACGTGCCCATGGAACTCGACCTGCGCCGAACCCTCATGAAACGCCTCGCCAGACTCCTGGAAGATAAGTACCTCAAGGAAACCCGAATACAGTTTATCTGAATCCTGTGGACAGAGTGGACGTTGTGGACAGAGTGGACGTTGTGGACAGAAAAGCTCCTACCAGGTCCCCCAAGGTCCACTGGGTCCACTGGGTCCACCCCGTCCACTGGGTCCACCCCGTCCACTGGGTCCACCCCGTCCACTGGGTCCACCCCGTCCACTGGGTCCACCCCGTCCACTGGGTCCACCCCGTCCACTGGG
>JAQWBY010000039.1:3955-18666 GCA_028706165.1 Lentisphaeria bacterium
GTCCACTGGGTCCACCCCGTCCACTGGGTCCACCCCGTCCACTGGGTCCACCCCGTCCACTGGGTCCACCCCGTCCACTGGGTCCACCCCGTCCACTGGGTCCACCCCGTCCACTGGGCCCACCCCGTCCACTGGGCCCACCCCGTCCACTGGGCCCACCCCGTCCATGCCTACCTGCCGAACCTTGTTCAGTATCGTGAGTACGCACCAAGGTAACAGTCATTCTTGTCAATTCAGGAGACGAACATGGCCCATTCTTTCACCTCCAGCCTCTTCATTATGCTGTCCTTCGTCTTGGTTGCGCCGCTTTGGGGGCAGGGGGCCGTACGGGAAGAGGGCGATGCGGTCATCGTTCAAAGCGCGGACAGCATTCTCCGGCTCAGCAAGGCCGGCGTCGGCGCCATCCTGTCCCTCCAAGACCGGCAGAGCGGCCGGGAATACCTCGCCGACGACAAGAATACGCCGCTGTTCCGCTTGTCACTGACCCGCGCCGACGACAAATCCGGCGAAGCCATCGCCATCAGCAGCGGCGATGCTTCGGAGATGACCGTTGCAATCGTGCCGGACGACGGCCAGGACGCTATCGAGCTGCGTTACAGCGGTTTTGCAGACTGGCCGCAGCTGGCAGTCCACTGCCACGTAGCCGTGCGCAAGGACGATGCGTTGCTGCGCTGGCGCTTGCGCGTGAGTGGCGCGCCTACGCTGGTGCTGGAGGAAAGCCAGTACCCGCTGTTGCTGCTCATGGACTGCCTCGGGGACAGCCGTGCCGATGACATGGCCCTGGCCGGCGCAACCGAAGGCGGTGCCTACATGGCGCCGGGCGACTGGAAGCGAGGCTATCAGCGCCGCTATTTCCAGCCGGGCTCTCTGGCGGCGCAATTTGCCAGCTACCACGATCCTGCCGGCGGTTTTTTCACCGCTACGCAGGACGCCGTCGGCTACCAAAAGGCCGTCACCATTGCCCGCCAAAATGGCGGCGTTGAGTACAGATGGTCCCACCAATGCTTTCACCCCCTGGCAGAGCCCTACGAACTGCCCTACGACGTGGTCTGCACGACTTTCCGCAGTCCCGATCCCGCCCGCCCCAGCGATTGGCGCGATGCGGCGGACATCCACAAACGCTGGGCGATGACGCAGCCGTGGTGCGCCAAAACTGTGGCCGCGCGACAGGACATCCCCGAGTGGATTAAGCGCGGTTGCATCCGCGTGCAGTGGGAACTGCGCAGCGATGGCCAGCCCGACGCCGTCATTAACTGGCTGGACAACAAGTGGGCCAAGTATTTTCCAAACCTGCCGCCGTTCTTGACCTTCTTCAGCTTTGAGCATGTCGCAACCTGGGTGGCACCCAAGTACACGCCATTTTATCCCTCAGATGACGCCTTCACCGCCATGACCCGCCACATTGCCGACATGGGCGGCCACGTCTGCCTCTTCCCCTCGACCTACCAGTGGTCAGTGACCTACCGGGCACGGCCCGACGGCAGCTTCGATTGGGATGACCGCAAAGACTTTGCCGCCATCGGCGAAAAACACGCTGTCAAAGACCGCATGGGCACTACGATTCTCAAGAAACCATCGTGGCTCCAGGGCGGCCAGACGGCCGCACTCTGCCGCGGCGATGCATGGACACGCGAATTCTTCCGCAACGCCGTGGACGACATGGCCGCCCGCGGCGTCGATGTCGTGCAGCTCGACCAGGTCGTGGGCGGTGCCTGGCCCAGTGACGGTCGTACGGCCTGCTTCAACCCCGAACATGGCCACCCGCTCGGCTTTGGCCGCTGGGATAGCGACGCCTTCCACGAACAAATGACGCTGTTGCGCGCACGGGCCGATGCCAAATACCCCGGGATGGTTTTCAGTCTGGAATCGCCACAGGAGCTTTTCGCCCAGGACTTTGGGCTCTACGACTACCGTCATGCGCGATCGGTGTTCAACATCAACCAGTGGGAGCAGTATCCCCGCAAGCACGCGGCGATTTTTCCCTATCTGTACAACGAATACGTGCCGGTCTTCCACATTCCCCCGCATAGCGAGCCCGTGGGACTGATCCTGGCCCAGGCCGTCGTCAGCGGCGAAATGCCGTCATGCAAGCAACACCAAATTAAATTTCCCGGTGAACCATTGGTCGTTAATGGTGACTTTGACAAACCCAGTGCGACGCCGACAGGGTGGACGATCTGGCGCAATCAGCCGCACGGTCCCGCCACAGTGGAGTACGACAGCACTACGCCGGCGCAAGGCGCAGCCGCCCTGCGCATCGTCGGAACCAACGCCGGCGAGGTCGTGAACGTCTATCAGCTGCTGCCGTTGGTCGATGTGCCGCTCAAGGCAGGTGGCAAATACCGCCTGCGTTTCATGATGAAGTCCAAAGAACTCAGCAGCACTAGAAGCGGCGTCAGTCTGTCGGCAATGAGCGACACAAATTGGCAGTTCTGGAAAGAACTCGAAGCCTGGCATGCTAACGCCGCAAGCAGCCAAGACTGGCAGTCCTACGAACAGCTCTTCACGGTGCCGGCTGGAACCAAGGCCATGCGTATCACTCTGCACCTTAGTGGCAAAGGCAGCGTCGCGTTTGACCAGGTCATTCTTGATGAACAGTTGGCCGACGGCAGCTTTGCCGAGATGAAGCGCCCCGGCAATACCGTCTTTACGATCATGTCGCAATGGGCGGCACTGGCCGCTGCCGGTGCCGGCAAGTACTTCATGCAAGGAAAAATGCTGCATCCCCCGCCATTGACGACGGCACGGCTGGAAAAGACCGTGCGCTCCAGCAGGGCGGCCAAACTCAACGGGCAGCTCTACACCATGACTATAGACGCCGGCAGGACGGTCGACAGCGCGTCCTGCGCCATCAACCTCAGCGCCAGCCAAAACGCCTGGCTGCAGCATAGCATGGACATCACGGTCACCGCCGGCGCCCGCGAAATTCACGTGCCCATCAGTCTGCGCCAGAAGGGCGAAATCCTCTATGATGATTTCGTCCTGACCGAAATCGGCGGCAATGGTGACAACCTCCTGCCTAACCCCAGCTTTGAGAATTGGGTGGACCCCGCGCAGGCCCCGGCCGGCTGGGTGCACCTCGTCGAGTACCGGGAACGAGTATTCAAAGGGACGTACCACCGCGAAGAAAAGGACGTTCATAACGGCAACTACGCCATTCGGCTCGCCTGCGCCGTCAACGACGATCTGGCGCAGCTCAAGCAGGTCCTGCCCATTGACGGCAGCAAGCTCGCCGTGGGCAAGAGCTACCGCCTGAGCTTCTGGGTGAAAACGCGTAATATTGCGCGCTGGTTACCCATTGAGGCCAAACACGAGTTCCCAGCCATCCTCCACAACGCCTTCCAGGCTCCCGATGGCGATTGCGCCGTCCTGATGATCAATATCTGCGACGAGCCGCAAACCGGCTCCCTCCAATGGCAAGGCAGGGAAACCACGCACACCCTACAGCCATGGGAACTCAAACTCGTGGAACGCAAGAAAAACATCGACTAACAGGAGCCTGTCCGAAAAGCATAGTTGGGTTTTGCGAGGGGGAGGAAAGGGCCATTGGTCCTTTCCTCCCCCTCGCAAAACCCCACCTATCCCTTTTCGGCTCAGCGTCAGCAGCTGAGGGTTTGGACCGGGCTTTTCACCGCTGTTTTCGCAGAAGTCATGGCTATTTTATGGCTAAAGAAAGACGGAAAGCACGCTTACGGCAGGCAAATATAGTTTTCGGATGACCTCTAACAGGGTCCCATCCGAAACTCAGGCCGCCCGAATAGGTTTGCGCATGGATGTCATTTGCTATTATCTGAAAACAATTCCGTCAGTCCCGCTACAACTTGCTTGTGGATAGTTGCTATCTCGTCATCTGTGAAACATGCTGACCAATACATATACGAGAATGTCATCGTCTGCCAATCAAGGAAGTCCGCGATATGCAGGGTCATGGGCAGATAGTCACTGTCGGAATGGTAATAATGATA
The DNA here is from genome assembly GCA_028706165.1 of Lentisphaeria bacterium. GTDB lineage: Bacteria > Verrucomicrobiota > Lentisphaeria > Oligosphaerales > Oligosphaeraceae > Oligosphaera. The sequence goes on from JAQWBY010000039.1 coordinate 7,921, forward strand.
CGTCGCGTATGACATCGGCGGTTTTCTGTTTTCACAAAAATATGAAAAGCAAAACTGCGGGATATAACGACCATACTTCATTTCGTATGGCTCTGACAATATTTTCGTATTCAAATCGTAGTTTTTGTGCTTGTAATAATCAACAGACTGTTTCTTGACTGATTTTATCACATCATAAACATCATTCGTAGTAGTGAAATCAAAAATAAAAGGCGGGGAAATTTCATATGTTCCAATGCTATTCTTTTCATCATTTCCAGATCGGTTGCCAATAGGTATTTCAACATAGAAACGCTTACAGCCGGTCTTCATGCTGATGATACGGGCCACTACAGCAACAATTGCAATATGTGGGGGAATAGTATGATCAGAGCAATAACTTAACAATGCTTTTTTAAATGCCTTGCTCGTTTGGATTATCATAGTCTTTGTCGCAGATTCATTACAGTCAATGACATCAGGAAAAAGATATTGACAGCGGGATAATTCTTCAAATCTGATGTCCCAAAATTCTTTGTCACGCCTATATTTATCACTGTCATAGTAATGATTTATCTTCTCTAAAAATGCGGCATATGGATGCCATACTATTTCTTCATCTTTGTTGTTTAAGGCGAGTTGTATCCTATCAGCTAATAAAAGACCTGATATTGCGTCAAATACAATGTGGTTGAAACACAAATGGATGTTATATGCAGAGCCAGCAATTGAAAATATAAAAATGTTGTAAAGTTTATCGCGATTGTTAATCTTTTCTGCCTTCGCTATGCGACAGTACATCTGATATTCATCGCGCGAAGCAAAATCTATAACGGCTATATCTCTCTTCTGATACGGCAAAAATTCCATGTAAGTACGGCCGTCATTCACTTGAAATTGCGCACCAAATATATCAGCAGTCTCAATACACTTTTCAATCGCACAAAGTAATTCTTCCGGTGAAAATGATACTGAAAAGACAAGTGAAAAAGATATTTTCAACGGAATACTACGGATGGCTTCATTTACGTTAAAAATATAGTTTTGCTCATCGCAAATCGGATATTTATAACGATCTATTGAAGGATATTTATCAGCTTGGCCAAGTGAATTTGACATAGTAATTTCAAGCTCTTTTAGATAGCGTTGTGGGTTGTGCAATAACTCATAAACTGCTGTGTCTATAATAATTGTCCAGTGGAAAGACAAGTTACTCACTGTTACGAGAGGGGCATTTCCGAGCACATCAACCATCATAGAGGGTACTTCCCTCTGTCGGTGACGCATCCTTTGCGCAAGGCACGAAAACAATTCTCGCCTCACTTCCCGGCACATCGGATTGAATGCCATCGCGAAGACTGGCGACAGTCCGGGATACCTCGCTCACCTGCTGCTCCGGGGCGAAACTGAGAGCGACCTCAATGAAAATACGTTTTCCGGCTCGCCGCGATCTGACGCCATGAAAGTCCTCGTAGCCATGAAAATGCTCCGCTAAGCGCCGGTCAATTTTGAGCTGCAACTCATCTTGTAGCGTTCTATCCAGCAACTCGTTGACTTCGGCAACGAGTTTTGGCGTAAAAGAGACAATAGCAAAGCACACGAAGAGCAGGGCAAATATAGGGTCTAGGTAGATTGCCCAGGGTCTTTCTTTAAGAAGCAGCCACACCATCAATGATGCACAACACACCAGTGCCGAGAGTGCATCAGCCCGATTGAGCCGCCACTGCGTCTCCATCACTGGCGAATGCTGTTTGCAGGCGAGCCTTTTGTTTTTCTGCCAAAACCAGCCCATGACAAGGAACACAACAAATTGAAAGAAAGCGCCGACGCTTGTAAATGACTGATCCATGGTTGCTGGCTTGACCATGCGGATCAAGGCAAAACCCGCAATTAGAATCAGTGACATGATGTAGGTTGCCGAGCATACCACGCCGGCAAAGACCTGCAGTTTGTCCGTTCCGTAGTCATACCCATGCAGACGCTCTTGGCGAATCGAACGCAGAACGCGCCAACTGAGAATGTTCGTGATGATAAATCGAAAATTGTCTGGGATATCGCTTGATAAAACGAGGGAGCCGGACTTCACCGCCAGCAGCAAATTTGGCACACACCAGAGTATTGCGAGCACAAGAATAACGAGAACGGATTTTTCCTGTTGATAGACAATGTCTTTGTTCATCAAGGCACACTCCCGGGTGCTGACGTGCTTGCTTACAGAATCCTATTTGCAGACTGAACGAGTCGTCCTGTTGTCGTTGCTCAGGAAGACAGCTTGGCCTTGCGTAGGCCCTTTCCGGCATGGCTCGGTTGTGGCGCCTTGGCGGGCTGTACTGCCCATGGCGGTCAGCCCAAGAGGATGGCCAAGAGCATCAGCGCGGCACAGAGGGCAATCACAAGCCAGAGGCCGCGCTGGCGATACCAGGGTCGGCCGGCAGCGCCGCTATGGTCTGCGGACGCGGCGGCGGAATTGGCATTCAGCTGTTTCTCGTCCTGGGTGGCCTGGCCGAGTGGCGCGCTGGGATTGAAGAGCGTAGCGAAGGCGCGCTGGCGGGCGCGTTCGCTCATGATCTCGATGACTTCTTCGCGAGTAATTTCGCCCTTCTGGAGTTTCTCGCCGAGTTCGTCGTCCGTTGGATAATCGACCATAATACACTCGCATTTAATGGGTTAGTGGAGAGAATAAGGCCCATCGGCGCCCTGTGCTCTTCGCACAAGGTGCCGGCGGGCCGATACTCATCGCTGGGTGATAATGTTGCTTACTGCGCCACGCTAATGCTGGTTCCGGCAGGTGCGCTGAATGACCTCAGTTGGTACGGCGCCAGAGACAACGCGGTTTTGCCGGCGGCGTGTTCGGTTGCCGGAGTGTTGGTCAGCAGGTCGGTGATCTGCGGGGCAGCGATAGTGAGGGTGATGGTCGCCGGCTTCTGATCCGTATTGACGACATAGAACCAGGTCTTGCCGGCATACTCCGTTTGGCGCACTTTGACGACCTCGCTGCCACTGTTGACATCGCTGAAGGTCTTTGCCGGTAGGGCGCGGAAAGCCCGCGCAAAGGGCACGAGATAATCCTCCATGCCGTAGGTGCCGACGAGGAAGCCACCTTTGCTGACGCCGACCAGGTCGTGGTAACGCAGCGGCAGCACATAGTGGCGCATGGCGTGATAGGACGCCGGATTGATGGTGGTGACCCGCCAGGCGTGCTCATTCAGCCAAGGCGTCGATAGCGAATTGGCTTTGTCATTCTTGCTGACGTTGCCAATGGCAGATTCCCAATAGCGGTCGTGCATGTGTATCCACGGCCAGCGCGCCGTGTTGAGCGCATTATAGAAGCTGGGGAGGGTGTCCAGTATCCGCTGATGTGCTCGTGCTTCCGGACTGCCATAGACATGGGCTTCGCGCCAGCGGTAATCCGCCGGCACCAGTGCCTGGCAGATGACGACGTTCGGCGTGTTGGCGAAAAGCCGCGCGTCCAAGCCGGCTTCGCGGTTCATGGTGTCCAGAAAGTCCGCCTGGGTGAAATTGGGATGCCTGATATCGGCGGGCATGAAGCTGTTGACGACCAGGCGCAGGTCCGGCCGGGCAGCGGCCAGGCGCGCCGCGATGTCCTTGTACCAGCGCGCCAGCGTGCGGCAACGCCAGGCGATCCACTCGTCGCGGGCGTTGGCATTGAGCCAGGCCGCGTACTCTTTGCCGCGCAGGGGGTTCTGGCGATCAGCGGGGACGGCAATGCCGGTCTCGCGGGTAAAGGCGTCAATAACGTAGTCGTTGTAGCCGGCCTGGATATCGCCAAACCACAACAAGCAGTGGCGGGTGAGATGGAAGACCACGCCCTTGAAGGACGGATGATCTTTGCCGTCGCCGATCATAGCGTCAATGTCGGCCGTGATCTGCTCCATCACGTCGGGATGCATAATGTTGAAATTAGGTGGCGAGTTGTGCCAGCCACCGGGATTGGGCTTGCCGCTGTCCCAAATGGAAATGGCCTTGGGATGGAGGCTGCCGTCGGAGAGGCTCGCTTTGGTCACATAGCTAGTAGACACTGAGATGTTATTTTGGTTGATGGTCGGCATGAAATACAGCCCCTCAGCGTCAAATTTGGTATAAAATGCCTTGAGGAATTGCTGCGCATGCCCGCGGGGATTGTAGCGCTCGCCGATGGGACCGTGATACCACGAACCAGGGTAGGCGAGGAGGTTCTGACCGGAGTACTTCATGTATGCGGCTGTCCGGTTGATCATGGTTTCCAAGCCTGGCATTGAACCGCCGGACACCGCAAAGTCGTAGTTGATGGCCGGGTCTTCATAGTACAAGGCCACTACGCGCTCCCAGCCATCCACGGCTGGGGGCTTGACAACAGGCGCCGTCGGCAACCCTGAAGCAACTTTGTACACCCGGATGGCTGATACCGCCGCCGGGGCCTTCTCCCGCGCCGTCATGAAAATAACACTGACATCGCGGGCCTTGGCCCAGTAGAGACAGCGGGACGTCAGGATCTTTTGCTGGTTGGGGTATTCATCGCCGGCGGCATAGCCCGTCTGCAGTTCGTACTCACCGCCGCGATGGGCCGAGGTCTGCACCAGGATGTCCGCCGTGCGGACTTTGTCGTCCGGATAATCAATCTCGAAACAGTAGAGGTGGTGGTCGTCGGGCAGCTGAAAACGCAGGGCAAAACGACTGCCCTTGGTGGTCGCCGCCTCGAGGTATTTCACGCCATTGAGTTCGCCGATGACGCACTGGTTGACGCTGACAAAACGGTCGGCATCAGGCATGGCGTCCAGCACCAAGGTGTCGACGAGATCCAGCTGCAGGTCACTGCCGGTGGCGATTTCCGGGTTGTTCGCGGCGAGCACCCACAGGTCCTGGCTGACTGGTTCAGCCAGCTTATCGGAACTGATCAACACCTGGTGTTTGCCGAGGGAGCTGTTTGCAGGCAGTTTCACGGCGATAGCCGCGCTGCCTTTTGCGGCCACGTCCGGCAATTGGCCGTTGGCGAGGCTCTTGCCCGCGCCGTCCTGCAGAATCCAGTTGAAGGACTGAGGCTCTGCGAGATGATTATTGACCGTGCAGGTCACTGACGCCGTGCTCCCGGCCATGACGTAGAGCGTATCCAGCGACGTCGTTGCCTTGATTATCTCCTGACTCAGGCTACGGACGGCTTCGGCATCCAGCGGTGCGGAATAGATTTTCAGATCATCAATCAGGCCGTCGGCCTGCTCGTCATCAAACATTGAGCCGACAAAGAAGGACTGGAAGGGATCGCCACGGGTGTATTCTTTGCGGGTGCCCCGCATGGCCTGTTTGATCGGGCTGAAGCCATCGCTGAGCGAAGCCCCCCCTGCGGGGCGGCCGTTGTAATACAGCTTCGAGCCCTCTTCGTTCCAGGTGAAGGCGATATGGCGCCAGGTGCCGGTCAATAAAGGCGGATTGATGGTGAGATAGCCGTCAAAATCGTCGGCTAAGTCCCCGCGCAAACGCGTATTCCAGTACCACAGCCAGATGGCGCCGGAGCCAACACGGCTCTCGGGACGGGCGAAACCAAAGAGATTGCGCCAGTCGGCGTCATTGCTGCGGATGCGGTCGCCTTCATTCCACAAGGGCTTGTACCACAGAGAGATAGTTCCACGAATAGGATCGACGTTGCCCGGCAGACTGTATTCCAGTGAGGACTTGTCCTGATAGCTCATCTTAATGGCGCGGCCCTTGATGCCATCTTCAAAATTGACATTGTTTGCGCGCAGAGCTTGCGCCTGGCCTTTCGCAAAAGTCGCGGCGACGCTGTCATCGAAGCTGGCGTGGAAAAGCAGTTCGGGCTCGGGGTGGGCAATGGGCGGCACGGGCGGGGTGGGATAGATGGCCGCGCCGTAGAATTTGAAGACGCCGCCAGTGAGAAAGTCATAGCGCAGGTGGAGTTCAAGAAGGTCGGCTGGCAATTCATGCGCGTACTGATAGACCCGCCGGCGCCCCAAGAGGGTGATGCTTTTGTGGGTGTAGTAGTGATTGCGGCTGGTCGCGCGGCCCTCGAAATAGAGGTGCATCTTGCTGCCAGGCGTGCCATCAAGGTCCGCGCTCAACGTGTAGTCCTTGCCGATGGCGTCGCTGATATCCAGCCCGAAGGTAATGATGTGGATTTTTCCGGAGCCTTGCTCAAAGGCCGCCCGGGTATCAATGAGCAGATGGTCGTCTTCTAGAGTGACCTGCAACAGCTGGCCAGCCTGGGCGTTGTCTGCATATACACTGAACGTCGCCGCAGTTTGCCCCGGCAGAGTGACGGTAGCGCCATTGCCATTGTCGGCCTTCTTGACGATAGCGTCTTTCCAACCATCGGGGGGAAAGAGCTGCTTTGCGTTGCACAGGGGAAGCGAGGCGAGGCAGAGCGCGATGGAAGCTTGTACGAGCGTTTTAATCCGCATGGTAACTCCTGGGTGTAATGATCAATCTCCAAGGCAGTATGAGCGACAACAAGAGCAGCCGTCAATCCATCACCGCAAAATAGCGTTTGCCGGCACTTTCCGGCTTCGCGGCATTGACGCTCATAGAACTATGGCCGTAATAACGCGGATCGCTGATGGTCACCGTCTTTTTGTCTTCACGCTGATACTTGATGGTAACGTGGCTGATGGCAACGCGACCGGTCTGGCCCGGTGCAGTGCGGATACTCAGAGCGTTCATCCGGCGCATGATATCCCGGGGAATGGTGACGCTGCCCTTCTCATTGCGACCGCAGGGGCGCCCCTTGGCAATGCTGGCGATGACCTGGTCGTTGATAAGCAGCTCGGCGTCGGCATCCGCACGGACGTAGGTAAAATGCAGCACGTAGTCGTATTTGGGCGCAAATGCCTTGTCATCGTTGCCGTTAATCAGCAGGCAGCGGGTGCTACTGGTGCTTTCTTTGCCATCCTGAAGCGCCTTGAAATCAATGGTGTAGAGATTGTCCGGCCAGGTGGCACTATCAAAAGACAGCGTCCAATACGACCACAGCGGCTCGCGGCTGCTCATAACCGGTGCCAGCGCGACGTCGTGGTTGCGGACTGACGCCGTGAGTTCCATGGGCTTGCCGTAGTCGAGCACACTTACTGTCAGCGTCTGCTTGCCGCTGCCGATTTCTCCCGCCGATGGCGCGATGCGGGCAATGGCGTTGTGTCCCTCGCGATTGAAGTACGCCGTGCGTTGGAAAACGCCGTCCTTGACGCTGATCAGCCGGTAGCCCTGCGGCGACCCGTCGCTGTTGGGCCCGCCCCACCAGGCGCCGGAGAGAGCGCCGGTGACAAAGAGCGGCGCGTCATTGAGCCGCGCTTCATAGTTGTTGTGGAGGTGCCCGCAGAATGCCGCCTGGAGATTGTGTCCCTTCAGCAGTTTTGCCAGCTGGGCCTGGTCACGCAGACCGCTGCTGTGGCCGGGGATCCCCGCCTGCGGTTCATGGCAAAGGAGGATGATGGGCGTACCAGGCTTGAGCAGGGCGAGGTCTTTTTCCAGCCATGCGAGTTGTTCCTCGCCAAGTGCTTCGCGATAGCCCAGGCCTTTGTGCATCTGGGTGCCGTCAAGAGCGTAGAAACGGATGCCTGCCCAGTCAAAGCAGTAGTAGGTCGGCCCGAAACGATGGCGGTACAAGCCCTTGCCGTAAAACTCGTGGTTGAGGTCCCGATCAGGATTGCTGCTCATCGCATGCTCGTGATTGCCAATCACATGAAGCAAAGTCAAAGGAAAAGCGGCAATACCGGCCTGGTACGCGTCGTATTGCGCCACAGCCTTGTCCACGAGCAAGGTGTCGGAACTGGCGACCAAATCACCGGTGTTGACGGCAAAAGCCAGGGAAATGGGCAGGGTCTTGAGATGTTCGGAAAATTCCTGCAGCCGCGCCGGGGACGACAAGTGCGAATCCGTAAACTGCATGAACGTGAATTCGCGCTCCTGCGGCGACGCCACCAGGCCAAAGTCATTTTCCTTACCAGCATCACCCCAGCACCAGAAGGAACCGACGGGCTCGTGGTCGCTCGGCCGGCAATACCACAGCAGCGGCTTGGCCTCGGCACTGTCAAGGCTGAAACGGCCGTCGGCAGCGCTCTTTACCACGGCGTGGCCGTCGCTGACGACGATGCCAGCCAGGCCGTTCTCGCCGGCGTCAATTTGTCCATTGCGATTCTGGTCCAGGAAGACGCGGCCATTGAAGGTCGCAGCACTCAGGAGGCCGGGCAGGGCGGCAAGAATACACAGTTTTCGCAGAAAGCACATCATGGCGATTCCCTTTTTGGTTAATGACGTATCTTCAGACGCAATAAATTATCCAAGAGTCACTTAGCGGGATGAAAAACATCCTTGACGGCTTTGAGATAGCCGTAGCCGTGGAGGTCGTCGGGCTCAAGGTAGCTCGTCTCGGTCCATTCATTCCAGCTGTTGATGGTCACCAAGGGATGACGATCAGGACGCTTGGCTAGAAAATCTTTGGCCATCGCCAACGCCCGGGCAAAATTCTCCGGCGTGTTGTTACGACAGACCGTCGGCACGAATTTCTTGAAGCGCGGGTTGTTATCCCAGCCGATGGACACGTGGGGAAAGTACGGCTGCTGGTAGTTCTGGTCGATCTTTTCCCACTCTTTTTGCACGTCGGGCAAAATGTCCAGGTAATCGCGGTTCATGTTGGTAAAATGCACGAATTGGTAGTGAGTGAGGCTGTCAAAGGCCAGCCGGTCAAAATCCTGCCTGGTTACGCCGCCGCCATTGGCGTCGACGCCGCTGAGGTTGTTGCCGTTTTTGCGCCAGGCGGCCGCCTGCAGGTGTAAGCCCGGGAAACCGGCCTTGACCGTCTCTTCGCGGAAGTATGCCAGTGCGCGGCAGCAGGCGTCAATACCGCCCAGGCCGTTGATGAGATTCTGCAGCTCGTAGATCATGAACACCGGCTTGCCGTCGATGCAATAGTACGATGGCTGGCTGAAATAACGTTCAATGACCCGATGCACGACGATTTCGAATTCGTGTCGGTCCACGGCGCCGCCCCAGATCACGGTCTGGTGATTGTTGTCCGACTGCTCAATGTCCCAGACGTGGTTGGCGTCGTGGTTAGCCCACATGAGATAGAATTTGACCCGGTCGTTATTGCGCGCCTTGAGGTAGCCGTTATTGAGGCACTGCTCCAAAAACGGCCGGCGGTCATACCAGTACCAGTCGTAGATAAAGACATTGACGCCGTGGTCCGCCGCCGCCGCAATTTGCATCTCCATCACGTAGGGATCGGCTTCATTCACATAACCCCACAGCGGCCGTCGGGGCCAGCTGTGCTCGGGAGTTTTCCGAACCGAATTCTTGACGGACTGCCATTCGCCCATGCCTTCGCCCCAGAACATCCGCGACCGGGGTTCGTCGCCGGTGTAGGCGGGCCAGATGTACGCTGCAACGTCGATGGCCTGGGCGGCACTTGCAATTTGTGTGTCCATAACGCGTGCTGCTTTTCCTCTGATTTTTCCGGGCAATGCCGGTTTACCAAATAGCTCAATGGTGTATGGTGAATGCGTGACCGAAACCAGACCGTTGGCTATACCTGCAAAAGCGAGGCCGTAGGTGCAGGCTAGGTCGGCTGAAGGCAAAGTGAAACTATACGGCCCATGCTTAGAATGTAAAGATGGACGGCGCCTGCAGTAGCACAAAATCACCAGTAGCACACATGTAGAGACAGGAGCGATCATGTACAGCAATTATAAGAAGTTCTCCGTCGATTTCAACGAAAAAGACCACTGCTTCTCCTGTCTGTACCACGACGATCACGAAGAGGCGGAGTGGGCCTTTGTGAGCAACGCCCGCGTGTCCTTCCGCAATGCCGCTGGCGCGGTAGTTCTGCCGTCGTCATTCGCCAAAGTCAACTACAGCCGCCAGGGCAGCGGCATTGCCTCGCAGCAAATCAATGTCTATTACGAGGGCGGCAGCGATGGCATCGTCAGCGCCAATCTGCAGTTCATCCTTACCGACGACGCCATTGAAATCAAGACGTTCTCCCGTGGCGTGGTCCATATCGAAGGCGACTTCCACTGGGGCGACGATCCCGGACAGGGCACTTTTGGCATTCGCCTGCAATCCCACGACAACATCCTCCGCGCCGCCAGCGGGCCGGCATTCAGCCGCCACGACAACGCGCTCTTCGACCGCCAACACGACCGCGTCCTGGAATTCCGCGCGCCCGACAAATTCCGCGTCGCCTTCGACTGGGCCAAAAACGCCTACGCTTTCACCTTCGAAAACGGCGTGGACTTCGGCCGGAATTTTTCCTTCCGCATTCACGAGCACTATTGCCGGAATACGTTTGCCATTCCCTACGCACCGATTCGCAAGACCCACGGCTTCACAACGCCACCCATCGGTTGGATGACCTGGTACGCCGTGCAGTTCAAGGCCAGCGAAGAGGTCGTGCTCGACAATGCCCGCAAACTCCAGGAGCGCTTTGGCAATCACGCTGACAAGCTCTGCCTGTGGGTGGACTGGGAATGGAACCACAAGGCCTTCGATGGGCTGGGAGAAGAGGGCGTCAATACCTTCACGCCGCGCAAAGAGCCCTATCCCAACGGCTTGGCTGTCGTCGCCAAACAACTCAGCGCCATGGGCCTCATTCCCATCCTCTGGGTCGGCGCGACCAACGATGGTCAGATCAACCCAATGCTCAAGGAACATCCCGACTGGGTGATCGGCCAAAAGCCCAGCTGGTGCGGTCAGTACTGGGTTGATCCCACCAATCCCGAGGTGGTCAAATCGTACATCCCCGCCATCTTCAAGCAGATCATGGAC
>JAQWBY010000333.1 GCA_028706165.1 Lentisphaeria bacterium
CCATCGCCAACGGCAAAAAATCCAGCCGCCTGCACATCCCCGTGGTCATGCGCCGGCTCTTCATCGAAAACAGCGTGGCCGTCCCCCTGCAAACCGACAAGCCCGAAAACTGGCGCAAAAATACCTCAGCTGATCTCTTCTCCGTCACCTGGGACGAACAGGAAAAGGCCCTGCGCTTCGATCTCGAATGGACCAACCCCGAAACCGACCGCTGGTTCTACCCCGAATACGTCCTCAATCTCCCAGCCGAAAGCTTCGACGGCGCCGAAATGCTCAGCTTCGATGTCAAATCCGTCCAGGATAAGGTCGAAAACGACTTCCGGCACAACCTGGTCATGCTGGTCCTGGAAGATGTCCACGAACGCGGCAAAAGCGTCAATTTCACCTACTCACCGCCCCTGACCCAGTGGGAAAACCGCAGCCTCGCCCTCAACAACAAGGACAACAAGCTGGCCGACACCAAGATCCTCCGCATCGGCGCAAATCCCCTCGGCATGAAAATAAGCTTCTGGATCAAAAACGTCCGCATCCTCAAAAACAAATAGGCGGCAACGCGCCCAGCAGCACCCGCACCCTGGAACTGCCGCCTCCCGGCGGCAATGGCAGTTTTTTATCCACAGATTACGCAGATTAACACAGATTATTTTTTGCGAGTGGTTGTTTGGCAGTCCAAGGCCCCATCCCGGGACCACTGCCGTCCCGGCGGCAGTGGCGTTTTTATCCACAGATTCCGCAGATTAACACAGATTATTTTTTGCGAGTGGTTGTTTGGCAGTCCAAGGCCCCATCCAGGGAGCGCCGCCGTCCCGGCGGCAGCCATCCTGGGAGCGCCGCCGTCCCGGCGGCAGTGTTTTTTTATCCCGGAGCAGGCGAGTCACGTCGTCTTCTTGGCCAAGTTCGGCCCGGAGGGCCGGACCATGCGTAACCCCGGGTGAGGAGCCCGGAGGGCGACGCAACCCGGGGTAGGACAACAACATAAAGACTGCGCCCGGAGGGCGCCACATTGGATAGACACGTCACGGCCCACCGCGCCGAACGGAGGCCTGCCGGGCAGACCTATCAATAACTGACTGATTGCGCAACCAACGCGCTCTCTGCCAAGCGCCCCTGCCGCGCCCACACGCCCGTGTCCTCAGTCGTTCTTGCCGGTCTTGGTCCACCACCACATATTGCCGCGAGCCTGCAACACTTCCTTCTTGTAGAAAGCCGCATGGCCATCGACATGGCCCACGTTACAGCCACCATTGTGAAGATTCGGAACATGAATAGACGGCACCGCACTTTGGATGGGCGGACCAAACAGTCCCTGCAAACCTGACGCCGACCCGCGACCATCACCCAGCATGATCATACTCGACGGATGCGGTATCTCCCCACGCGTCACCGGGCCGCCACGGGCATCGTTCTTGGCCGGCGCAAAACCCAAGCCGCCACGAGTACTGTAAGAATTTGAATAATCCCAGCAGTAATAATTCCAACCATAATGATTCGATACCGTCGTGGTAATGCTATTCCACGACGGCAATATTTTCCCGCTGGCATTGGATGGACACGTGTAAATCTTCTCGTCACCGGTGTAACCGAGCAATGCGTCATGCCACCATTTGAGATTGACCGCAGCTGTCGGCAACATATCCACATTGTCGTCGGCGTACATATTGCTGGCCAGAGCCATCTGCTTGATGTTCGATGTGCAGGATATCGTCCGCGCTTTCTCTCGCGCCTTGCTCAAGGCCGGCAACAGCATCGCCGCCAATATCGCGATGATCGCAATCACCACCAACAGCTCAATCAAGGTAAAGGTTACCAGTTTCTTCATCATGAACTCCTTTCACATCGTAACCGGAATAAAGGGCCTAGCAAGCCATTGCGATTACAATCACGCATAAAACCAGCCAGTTTTGATAAAAATATCGCAAAAAAAACAATCACGATCGATTTCAGCGAAAACTACCTGTATAATAACCATTTTTCCCCGCAATAACAAGACCCAGAAAAAAAGAAAACAACCCGGCTAGATTTTTACCGGAAAAAGCAAACATGTTTCCTGCAGTCAAAGTGACAATGGCCAATCACTTTTATGACAAGAAATCATCATAAAAACCGCCAACAAGTGTGCTTTTTGAGATAATCAGACAGCAAAAGACGGGGAACAACCCAAAACCAGCCCCTTGAGCGATGTGCAGCCGGGACACAAACCGCAGCCCACCTGCACTGTCCCGCCATCACCCCATCGGTGGATAGGTCCACTGGGTCCACCCTGTCCACTGGGTCCACCCTGTCCACTGGGTCCACCCTGTCCACTGGCGAATCTGGCCAGGTGAGAATCAGCCTGGCGGCGTGGCCTCATTCGCCGCTCTGGAAGAGCCAGTATCCCCTGCCCAACGCATATGGCCCGGCTATCGGCAGCCGCGAAACGTGCTTTCCTGTCGATAATCCCCAGCGGGAGCACCTTGCCTCACCATCAACGGGCAACTCCAAGGACGTCTCGTCACTGCGCAGACCGACGAGCTGCCAACCGGCTTGTAAAGTTCGCACCGCGATTTCCCGGCGACCGCTGACTGTCCGCGACAAATTGCCCGGCGTGGCCGGCAGGTAGCACCAGAAGCCCTCGCCAGCACGTAGGCTCGTGGCGAGAGCGTAGCGCCCCTTGGCACCATCCCAGCGCCAGATGGCGGCGCCGGGGCCCAGGGCCTCCAAGAGCTGCTCCAGGCCAGCCGCATCCAGGGGGTACGGCATGGCCAAAAGCTGCCAGTCTGCCTGCAAGGAGCTGCCTGGAGCGTCGTCGCGCGGCCACAGAGTCAAAAGACTCTGCTGCATACTCATGAGGCGAATGGTGATAGTCTTGCTTTCGGACGTCATGCCACCGCCGTCTTTGGCCTGAACCGTGCTGGTCGTGCTGTTTACCGCTGTTGGGGCAGCGGTAAAGGTCCAGCCAGTGCCGGTGTCCGTCCACCCGCCTTCTTCGGCTGCGAATTCAACGATCAGTGATTCCGGCGGGTCTTCCGCATCGGGGTCGCTGACCACAAAGGCCGTGTGTGGCACTTCGACGCCTTCAATGACGACTGCGGGATAACTGCTGATCACCGGCGGGCAATTGACATTTGCCACCACCACGCTGATATCCAAACGCGCGGTCGCACCGGCCTGGTCCTTGACTAGGCAGCCAAAGCTGAACTCACTTTTCCCCTCGTTTTGATCACGACGCGCCACGTCGTACCCCGGAGTAAAAGTGAGTTTCCCTGTCGCACTGTCAATTATCACCCATTGTGGGGCGCCGGCCGCAAGACTGAAGCTGATCGCGTCCACATGGGGCTCAGGATTACGCAAGTCCACGTCATCGGCGTAGACACTGAGTGGTTGGGATTGTACGGTCTGGCCTTCGCTGACAGTATAGCTGGTCACCGCTGCGGGAATATCGGCCAGCCAATACGGCGAGTCATTGACGCTCTCGACGGTCACATTCACCTTGTAGTTCTCAGACCAGTCGGCACCGTCCCAGAGGCGAAAGACGAAGGATTCCGCACCAAAGTAGTTCTCCGCCGGAGTATAACGAATGGCATACCACGCCCGCTGCGCATCGGGCCCGATGAATTCGCTGTTGCCGTACAGCGGCGCAGTCAGCACTTCTGGCAACGCATCATCGCCATCGGCATCGCTGTAAACCATAGGCAGGAATAGTGGCACGTCTTCGTCCGTCGTCAGGGTATAGACCCGATCCACCGGCACGGCCTGGCCGCCAAGTGTGGTTAATTCGGGCGCCTGCTGAGTTGCCATCGGCACCTCCGCCCGGAATAGATCGTCGCTGCCATTCGTGTCACCTACAGCCAAGTTGCCGGCAGCGCTGCAAAAGGCCACGTTGTCGCCACGCGTTGACAGGACCAGCGAGACATCTATATCGCTGTCGGCATTGCCCAGCACGCCATTCATCATGCTGGCAACACGCTCATGCTGGGCGCTAAAATCGTAGCTGTACGCTTGGTTTTTGCCATTGCCGCCCAGACGCACGTACGCCGCAATCCGGCCGTTGCCACTAAGTACCGGGCTGCTGCCGCTCGCCATGGCAACGGACAGAACCCGCTCCTGGCGCTCGGCGCCACCAACGGCAATGCGCTTGCAGATCACGCCGCCCTGGCCATCGTCCTGCTGCACCAACGCTGTGGCGCCACTCATGGACAACGACGCATAACGAACGCCATCAAGCAGCAAAACGGCACTGTCAGGCGATGATGCGTAATATGCGTACAGCGAGTACGACTGAGCCCCCGCAGACTTGGCCAGAAAAATGGCGGTTTGGCCGTCACGGCTCAACGACGGGTTGATGACGTCAACCGCGTCGGCAGGCAACGGCAAACTCGTTTCCGTGCCCTCGCGACGTAAGGTCAATCCACCGTCTTTTTTGTACAACAGAACATCACCAGCATGGCTGACGGCTAGCGGCGCATAGCCGTCAAC
>JAQWBY010000334.1 GCA_028706165.1 Lentisphaeria bacterium
TCCATCAGCATCTTAGCGACAAAGGCTGGCTTAATCTCGCCTATGTGTACTGGTTCGACGAGCCCGACAAAAAGGACTACGAGTTCGTCATGAACGGCTTCCGCAAGCTCAAGACCCACGCGCCCGGTCTGCGGCGGATGCTCACCGAGCAGGTCGAGGAAGACCTGATCGGCGGCCCCAATCTGTGGTGTCCGCTCACGCCCCGCGTCACCCGCGAGCTCGTCGAGGAACGCAACCAACAGGGTGAGCGTTTCTGGTGGTACGTCTGTACTGGCCCCAAAGCGCCTTACGCCACGCTCTTCATCGATCACCCCGGAACCGAAATGCGCGTTTGGCTCTGGCAGACCTGGGCTTGCGGCGTGGACGGCATCCTCGTCTGGCAATCCAACTACTGGACCAGCGGCGCTGCCTACCCCGATCCCAAGGCGCCACAAAACCCCTACCTCGATCCCATGGGCTGGGTCTCCGGTTACTCCACCGACAAGGGCGTGAAACGCCCCTGGGGCAATGGCGATGGCCGCTTTATCTACCCGCCCGAAGCCGCCGCCGACGGCAATCCCGCCGAGCCCGTGCTCGACGGCCCCGTCGATTCCATCCGCTGGGAAATGCTCCGCGATGGCATTGAGGACTACGAGTACCTCGTCATCCTCAAACGACTCCTCAGCGAACAGGCCGATGGCATCACCCAGGCCTACCGCGATGAACTCAACGCACTCTTGACCGTGCCAGAAGCCATCAGCGCTAGTCTGGTCAAATTCACCACTGACCCAGCGCCCATCGAGGAACACCGCGAAAAACTAGCCCGCGCCATTGCCAGCCTCAGCGCACACTGAGGGGCTGGACTAAGGCCCATAAGCGTTAAACAGTTCATTTTTTTCGATTTCCAATCCAAAGTTCCCCATTTCAAAGCAACAAATACGGCCTAGAATATCTTTCCCGTAATTGGTCAGCCATTGCTACCAAGCTTTTTTGCGGCCTTTGGTTTTCAGCGCCAAAGGCGCGGCCTAAGAAAGCCCAGGGCAAGCGCCCGCAGGGCGCGTCGCCCTGGGTAAGAGTCCTATCCAAAAGGAGCCCTGTAGGGGCGACCTAAATAAACACCGTGCAGGGCTCAGGTACAGCAAAGGGAAGACATATCGTTCCATTGCCTCTTTGGCCCCAGTCAGCTTCGCCGACTGGGGCCAAAGAGGCCGAGGAACACGAAGAATACTGGCGCGCTACCCAGGGCGACGCTCCGCCTTCGGCGTCGCTTGCCCTGGGCTATCATAGATCGCGCCTTCAGCGCTCAAATACCACCGGGATGAAGGTTGTGCGGCAGGACGGTCAAAAAGGCCGCAGGGACAACAGATATCAATGACTGCCCGATGACTCTTTTCCCCTCCTAAAATTCTGAATTTTGGGTGGCGAAGTTGAGATTGCTTGAAACAACTTAACGCTTACGGACTAAGGCTTGGGACCGCCCGCCCGCTGCTTTACTGCGGTGGCTGGGCGGCCTGCGACGCAGGGTTTGCTGGGTTCTTGGGCTTGCGGGTCATGACGACGATGCCGGTGATGAACAGCGCCGCGCAAGCCAGCGCCAAGACGATGTTGATGATCGTGATGGCACTGGCCCAGACCGGGCGCGGACCGGCGGTGTGGCCAGGATGTGCGGCGGCCTCGGGGGAAGCGGCCAGTCCCGCGCGACTGGCTGAGAAAGGCGGCGCGGCGGCGCTGGCGTTGACGTTGACGGTATCTCCGTCGACTGTGCTTTGGTTGTTGTCAGCAGGGGCCTGCTCGGCGAAAGTCACGACCACCCGCCCAGGCTTGGGCTGTTTTTCTAGCTTACGCATGATTTCGTCGAGCGCGGCCATGACCTCGCCGGCCGAGGCGGGGCGCTCGCTGGGCCGTTTCGCCATGAGAGAGGCGACCAGCTGGCACATATCGTCGGAGACATTGGGGTTGAACTGACGGATGTCTGGCGGGGTTTCCTCAATGATCAGAGTGAGCATAGCGAGGGGGTTGTCGCTGACGAAGGGGCGTTTGCCGCTGAGCATGTGGTAGAGGACCGCGCCGAGGCTGTAGAGGTCGGCGCGGTGGTCGGAGTCCTGAGGGGACTCAAGATATTCGGGCGCGGAGTACGCCTGGGTGAGCAGGTCGTGATGCACGTCGCCGATGGTTTCGCAGTGGCTGGCTTCATGCTCAAGTTTGGCAATGCCCAGCCCCAGCAGTTTTGCCCCGCTGTTAGTCGTCAGGAGGACATTTGCCGGTCGGATGTCGCCGTGGAGGATGCCGTGTCCCTCGGCGCAGAGGAGGGCCTTGCAGAGATCGCGCGCGATTTCCACCGCATTTTTTTCGGCGACGGGGCCTTTCGCCAAGGCTTCGCGCAGCGTCATGCCCTCGGCGCGCTCCGTGACGACGTAGGAGAGATTGCGCTCGGCGTCCCAATGGGCGTCAATGATGCCGATGACATGCTGGTGCTTGACCTTGCAGGCATTCTGGGCGTCGCGAACGAGCTTCTCCGCGAAGAAGGAGTCCTGCTCGGCAATGCCGGGTTTGAGCAGTTTCACCAGGCAGGGAATGAACAGCACGGTATGAAAGGCCAAGTAGTCTTCGCAGGCGCCTTCGAGGTTCAAGGGCTGGTCAATCCGATAGCGCCCCAGTTGGTCGCCCGGTAGGAGATGGCCGCCACTGGTCAACGCCCGCCCGGTATAGGACTCCTGATCCGCTGGCGGCGAAATGATGATTTCTTTGCCGCAGGCCGGACAGTCCGCGTAGCTGCCGATCATCCACTCGTCCACTTCAATACCTTGTGCGCATTCCGGGCAGAGGGCGATGAAGGTCATACCGCTGAGTAGCTGCTCAGCTTGGCATTTTGGGCATATCAGCGCTTGTGCCGTTGAAGGCGCTTCACTGGGGACAAAATGATGCTGGCAAGCCCGACAGATCATGGCGGCGTGTGCTAACCTTTCCTGTGGCGCGCTTGGCGCGCCGAGGTACTGTGGAGGGATGTCCAAATGGGTGAGAGCGCGTAAAAAGCTAATGGCGCGAGCACTTTTGTCAACCGCTGGCGCTGCTGACGCTCACCCGGCGGCATTGCGGCTGCAATGCCGGCCGCATGGTGTGGCTGCCGCGCTGGTCAGGCGCCGACCAGCGCAACTGGCTGAGGCCATAGCGGCTGCGGCTGTAGTCGAGCACGAAGTCCATCGCAGCGTGTTCAAAACGGACGCCGAATTCGTTAGTCGGGCCGTCTTTGCGGTAATCCAGACGGGCGCCGTCTGCCCAAGTCACGGCGAAACGGCCGGCCTCACCCGCGAGCATGCTGGTGTTGACGCCCCGGGCTCGCAATGCCGCCATGGTCCGGGTCGTGGCGCTCTGCTGCCGGCTGGGTGGGATGACGACGGCGGCACGGACGGTCATGAGCTTGGCAATGGCCATCGCGCCCTGGCGATCACGGCTGCCTGGCGGTATGAGCAGCCAGTCGATCGTGGCAATGCCCTCGTTGGCCAAGGCGTCAGCCAGGCCGTAGGCCGATGCCCGGCTGCCTGGGTAGATGACCACGACGCCATCGCCACGCGCTGACAGCAGGCACAGCGCCGGCGCGCCGCCGTCGTTGCCTTGGCAGTACAGCAGCACGGGCGCTACCGGCGTTCGTTGCGTACAACTGCAGGCGATGCAGGTGGCCATCAGCGCGCCGCAGACCCACTGGCATAATGGCCAGTGACGCGCTCCAATTGCCAGCGCCAGCGCCAGGTAGTAGCCAAGCGCCACGAGCAACGACCATGACGTCACCGGCTGGAAAAGCCCCGCCCCCGCGCAGCATTTGGCGACGAACATCATTGCTCCCAGAATCTGGTCAAGACCAGCGCCCAGCCATTGCGAAAGCGGCACGCAGCAGCTGGCGAGGACAATTTTGGGTATGGCCGTGTAGACGAGCGCCGCGGTGAAGGGCGGCAGCGCCAGGTTGGCCAGCAGGCCGCCCCAGCTCAGCTGGCCGTTGTAGAAGGCGGTCAGGCCACAACTGCCCAGCCACGCCAAGCCGCAACCGCCGACGAGTCCCAGTACGCCGTGCTTCTTGCCGCTGATGATGTGCCCGAGGGGCGTGCGAATGCCCCATAGGTCCTTTTCCAGCGCGATACTCGCTGTTTCGCTCAGCCTGGGCCAGCCATGGAGCAGCACCGCGACGATGGTGAAGGAGAAGACGAAGCCGCTGTGATACACGTCCAGGGGATTGGCGGCCAGGAGTATCCACGCCGATAGTCCCAGGGCGTTGGCCACCGACTGGGGCCGGAAGCAGCACACGGCGGCGATCATCGCCATGGCCATCCACATGGACCGCGCTGCCGATGGCGCGGCACCGGTGAGCAGCACGTACAGGGTCACGGCCGGAACCAGCAGGGGCCAGCGCCAGCGAAAGGGCAGGTATAGCGCCTGCAGGATGAACAGCCACGCCGTGGTCATCAGCGCGACGTGCATGCC
>JAQWBY010000335.1 GCA_028706165.1 Lentisphaeria bacterium
CCGACCGCCAGTCCTTCCCCTTCCCGGCCCGCCGCCTGACCTGGCTCCGCTTGCGCGACTTCACGCCCAGCGAGCCCAAGGCCTGGCGCGCCATCAGCGAAATCGAAGCGTGGGGCCGCCGCCTGCAGGATAGCCGTAGCGCCGCCAGCGCCAGCGCCGCGCCAGACACCGCTCCCGCCGGCGCACACTAAGCGCAGCCGCAGAACCCGCAACTGGAGCTCATCACATGGACAGCACTCTTTGCATCGGTCTTGATTTCGGCACCGACAGCGTCCGCGCGGTGCTTGCCCGCACGGACAACGGCGACATCATCGCCACCAGCGTTCACGAGTATGCTCGCTGGTCACGCGGCGACTACTGCGATCCCGCCGCCATGCAGTTCCGCCAGCATCCGCTGGACTACCTCGAAGGCACCGAGGCGGTCGTCCGCGGCGTCATGGCCGGCATTGACCCCGCGCGCGTTGTCGGCATCGGCGTCGATACCACGGGTTCCACGCCCTGCGCCGTCAACCGCGATGGCACGCCGCTGGCGCTCACCCCCGAATTCGCCGATGACCCCGACGCCATGTTCATTCTCTGGAAGGACCACACGGCCATCACCGAAGCCGAACGCATCAACGACTACGCCCACTCCTGGGGCGGCCCCGACTACACGCTCTACGAGGGCGGCACCTACTCCAGCGAGTGGTTCTGGTCAAAGCTCCTCCACGTCCTCCGGCGCAATTCACGCCTCCGCCAAGCCGCCTTCAGCTTCGTAGAGCACTGCGACTGGCTCTGTGCCGAACTCGCCGGCCAACGCGATCCCCGCACCATAAGCCGCAGCCGCTGCGCCGCCGGCCACAAGGCCATGTGGCACGCATCGTGGGGCGGCCCGCCCGCCGAAGACTTCCTCGCCGGTGTCGATCCGCTGCTTGCCGGCTGGCGTGAACGCATCTCGCCACAGAGCCAGACGGCCGACCAACCCGTCGGCACGCTCTGTCCGGCCTGGGCCGCCAAGCTCGGCCTCGGCGAGCACGTCGTCATCGCCGGCGGCATGATCGACTGCCATGCCGGTGCCGTCGGCGCCGGCATCCGCGCCAACGAACTGGTCAAGGTCTTCGGCACCTCGACCTGCGACATCGTGGTCAGCAAGAACGTGCCAAACTGCGTCCGCGGCATCTGTGGCCAGGTGGACGGCTCGGTCGTCCCCGGCATGATCGGCCTGGAAGCCGGCCAAGCGGCCTTCGGCGATGTCTACGCATGGTTCCGCCGCCTGCTCTCCTACGAAACGCCGACGTCCCTGCCCAAGCTCGAAAAAGAAGCCGCCGCGCTGCCCGTCAATCCCCAAGGCCCGCTGGCCATGGACTGGTTCAACGGCCGCCGCAGCCCCGATGCCAATCCCCATCTCAACGGCGCCATCATCGGCCTGACTCTCGGCACCACGCCCGCCATGATCTACCGCGCACTGGTGGAAGCCACCTGCTGCGGCGCGCGCGCCATCATTGAGCGCTTTATCAGCGAGGACATCGCTGTCAATGCGTTGTTGGCCACAGGCGGCATCTCGCGCAAATCGCCTTTTGTCATGCAGACCTGCGCCAACATCCTCAACCGGCCCATCCGCGTCGCCGCTTCTGACCAAGTCTGCGCCCTCGGCGGCGCCATGTTCGCCGCCGTCGCCGCCGGTGTTTTCCCCGACACCGAAACGGCCATGGCGCACATGAGCCCGGGCTTCGACATCACCTACACACCCCGGCCAGAATTCGTCGCCCAATACGCCCTGCTCTACCAGCGCTACCAACGCTACGCCGAACTCTTCGAGCACGCCGCCATGGCCGAACGCTGAGCACCGCGCCGTTTAGCGAATGCCGTTGAAGATGCCCAGGACTTTATCGCAAAAGGCGTTCATGGCGCCGACATCCGACCCGCAGTTGAGGAAGTCGTAGCCCATGGCAAAATACTCGGCCATGGTATCGGGACCGGTGGTCGTACCGGCGAACTTGCCGTATTTATGGGCGGTGTCAACGACAAGCTTGCGCACCCGGCACACCTCTGGGTGATTAAGCTCGCCGGGACAGCCCAGCGCGTGGCTGTAGTCGCCCGGGCCGAAGAAGATCAGGTCGATGCCGGGCACCTGGCAGATTGCATCCAGCTCGGCGAGCGGCTCGGGGTCCTCAATCTGGATCATGACAATCCGATTGGCATTGGCAAACGCCATGTAGTCCTTGGTGGGCATGCGGCAGTAGCGGCCGTCGGCGTTGCCGCCGTCCACCGGCCGGCGGCCGATGGGGTGAAAACGCGTCCAATGCGCAATCTCGCGGGCCTCGGCCGCGCTCATCACATGCGGCACCATGATGCCCGTCGCATCGGCCTCCAGCGGCAGGATGTAGTCGCTGTAACAGCCCTTTGACACCCGCACGATGCAGTCAGCGCCATGCGCTTTCGCCGCCAGTATCTGCTTCTCCATGTTGTGAAAATCCGTGGGGACGTGCTCGCGGCACAGCCAGATGCAGTCAAAGCCCGCCATGGCGGGCATCTCAGTCGCACGGCTGCAGGCAAAGTTGTTCTTGAAGGACAGGGCCTTCTTGCCCGCGCGCATTTTGTCCAATACCACACTTCGACGGGGTTCGCTACTCATGCGACGCACTCCTTGCCACCGACAGCCATCCGCTGCCGGTGGACCAAATTGTTGGTTTACAGATCAAGACCCATCACATAGTCGTCCATGTAAAAACTGTTGCCGATGGCGTTCTTGACGTCACTCAGCACCGCAAAGCCATTGCGCTTGTACACCTTAATGGCCCGGCTGTTCTGTTTGTTGACATTGAGAATCAGCTGTTTGGCGCCTTTTGCCCGCGCCCCCGCAATGGCGTGCTGCAGCATCTGCGAACCAACGCCCTGACCGTGATAACTCGGCAGCAGATACAACTTGTGCAGCTTCATCACGCCATCGCCATGCGGCCCGAAGGACACGATGCCAATGCGCTTGTCGCCGTCAAGAGCAAATTCGTATACGATGCCCTCGCGTATTTCCCGGGCAATCACCGCCGGCGCGTACATCATAGGCAGCATATAGTCAATCTGCGCCTGAGAAATGATACCTTTGTAGGCCACCTGCCAGATTTCCGTCGCCAGCGCATAGGCGTGCTGGTAATCATCTTCATTCGCCATCGGCGCGTACGTCAGCTCGTTCATCGTCGCCTTCCTTCCATTATTCTGCTTACAGCAGGGTCACTGCCGGCCGCGGTATTTCCGCCGCCACGACGGGTTGTATAACATGCGCAAAAAGACCCCACCGACAACCGACCGGGCCTGGAAGCCGACCTTACGGGCATCGGTCGTCTCATACCAGTCGGTGAGAGGCACGCGGTCCGGCGTGTCACGCAAAAAGGCCATGACCGGCGCCAGCAGCGCCGCGAAGTCGTCGTCGTCACCCGTGAGTGTCGCACTCCACAAAATCCAGTCGAGCTTGGTGTAGCTGCGGCGATTGTCCAGCGGCAGGCCATACCGACCCTGGATGCGCCGGTACTGCGCCAGCTCGCGTTGGGCGACGTCGGCCGGGAACAGCTCCAGCCCCAGCAATTTGTCCCAAACCAGATTGTACTTCTGGCTCCAGGTGCCGGGCTGATCAAAGGCCAAGCGGTAGCAGCCGCTGGCATCGAGAGCGTCCACCTGCCAACGTTGCGCCGCCGACTCAGCGGCCGCACGGAAACGCTTGGCGCAGGCATCATCGCCCATGGCCGCAGCCATCTGACTATAGGCGCCCAAAGCCATGATCGCCTTCAGCGACAGGTTGGTGTTATGGGCCAGGTGGCCGGCAAAATCGTCCGTGCACAGCTGATTTTCGGGATCGTAGCCTTTCTCCAGCAGATAGTCCGCCCAGGTGCTCAACGTTGCCCAGTACTTGCGCACAAAATCGAGGTCGTCTTCAAAACGCAGCAACGCACCGGCCAGAATGAGCATGTTGCCGCATTCCTCAACCGGCATTTGGTTTTCCACGCCGTGCTCGCCACCACCATAGACCTGGCCATTGGCCAGCGGGTAGGTGCCCAAATCATGGGGCGCAAAGGGGAATCGCCAACGCGGCAACCCGGCGTACTCCAGAATCGGGATGAGCATGCCCTTCAGCAAAGCCGGCTGCAAGAGCAGATACATCGGCGCCGACGGATAGGTCACGTCAACCGTGCAAATACAGCCGTTGGAAAAATTCTCTTTCGAGAAGAAATACGGCGTGCCGTCCGCAGCGGCAACCAGCTTATGCGCCGCCAACGACTGCCGGTAACTGATCGCGCAGAGCGCCGCGTAGTCCGCACCGCCGACAGCCGTGGCGTCCGCCAGCAACTCTTCATCAAAGGCCCGACAGTCTGCAGCCAGCGCAAAAAAGTCCCGCTCGGCTTCCTGCAGCATCGCCGCGAAACTCTTACCGTCCTTGCGCCAATACGCCGGCAGGCGCTGGTGCAGAAATTCCAC
>JAQWBY010000336.1 GCA_028706165.1 Lentisphaeria bacterium
CGTCGCATGCGGGCACGCCGTCGGACTACATCGCCACGCTGAACGAAATCAAGGACCGCATACGCAGCGAACGCGTCCGCGTGGCCATGGCCGCCAACGCAGCCATGGTGTTGATGTACTGGGAGATCGGGCGAGTTATTCTGGCCCGTCAGGCAGATGAAGGCTGGGGCGCGAGAGTGATTGATCGGCTCTCCGCCGACCTGCGCAACGAGTTCCCGGACATGCAGGGGTTGTCACCGCGAAACCTTCTGTTCATGCGGGCGTTTGCCGAGAACTATCCTGATGCTGCAATAGTGAAACAGCTTGTTTCATCATTACCTTGGGGCCATGTCGTGCATCTGATCCAGCGTATCAAAGACCCTGAAGCGCGAAACTGGTATGCCAGGGCCGCAGTTGCCGACGGGTGGTCGCGCAGTATCCTTGATCTCCAGATCGAGTCTCAAGCTCATCTCCGTCAAGGCAAAGCCGTCAACAACTTTGCCCTGACGCTGCCGCCGGCCGATTCTGACTTGGTCGCGCAAATCTTCAAGGACCCATACCTGTTCGACTTCATCGGCACGGCCGATCCCCGCCGCGAGCGCGAGGTCGAACAGGCTCTTGTGGACCATGTGCAGAAGTTCTTGCTCGAGCTGGGGGCCGGTTTCGCTTTTGTCGGGCGACAGGTGCATCTGGAGTTCGCCAGCAAGGACTACTACCTCGATCTGCTTTTCTACCATCTCAAGCTTCGCTGCTACGTGGTGGTGGAGCTGAAGGCCGTGCCGTTCGAGCCGGAGTTCGTCGGCAAGTTGAACATGTACATGAGCGCGGTGGATGACCTCTTGCGGCATCCCGCCGACCAGCCGACTATCGGTCTGCTGCTGTGCGCGGGCAAGGATCGGATCATCGCGGAATACGCCCTGAATGGTTGCAAACGCCCCATCGGCGTGGCCGACTGGACAAAACAACTCACCGAGACCCTCCCCGCCGATCTCAAGGGCAGCCTCCCCACCGTCGCGGAGATCGAGGCCGAACTGAGCGCGGCGGTCGAGCAAACCGCTGCGCGCTCCAGGCAGGGCCAATCCGATGGAGAAGCTCGCGAAGCGCCTGCCGCCTACGGCACGGATCGCGTGCGGATCGTGGACGCGCCGTTCGCGACCAGCGGCGCCGAGACCCCCTTCGGTTGCCGGCGGGATGGCGGCACAATCCCGCTCTCTCCTGAGCACCTCGCCGCCCTCGCCGCCGGCAAAACCCTCGCTCTTGATGTGCGGGACGAATATGTCGCAATCCTTAAAGCGGATGGGGCACATAGGAAACGTGCCAAGGGCCAAGGATAATGTCGTAGTCGTGGGCTTTGTCGATGCGCAATGTGCTTCTCGTTGTATCGTTCTTGATACTTGAGACTGGAAACAAGGGAAAACGGTCATGAGCTTGGCTCGGAAGAGCGTCCGCAACATTGGCTGACTTAGCCAAACTTTCGCATTCGGGGGCAAAGCCAGCCTCAAAAAGGCACTACAGTCCTTTTTGAGGCGAGAAGATGGACCGAATGGACCGGGGGCTGCTGCGAAGCCACCCCTGTTCCGCGCATTGTCTTTGTCGTCACCCATTCCGCCGATGACTCATCCTGGTCATTGGCGCACAAACGAAAAAAGCCCCGCACGAATGCGAGGCTAAAGAATGGCTCCGGACTTAACCGCACCAGCGCCCGGTCAGCGCTTATTGGGCGATGGCTCTCGCCGCCGCGAAAACACAACCACCCTCGAAAGCACCGCCGCCAACCGGCCCGCCGAACCGACGATGCCCGCCGCGTCACTTTACACCAGTAACTTTGCCCTTGAACTCTATTCTGGCCCCACCCTGGGCCATCTTCTTCCAATGCATTCGAGGCCGGGGCCAGACACATGCCACTTTTGGGCACTTTTCAGGTTGTCGTTCACAGATAAAGAATCTGCGCTATCTGCGGATAAAGAATTAGCGTTGTTCTTGTAAGGCCGCCGTGATGGCCAGTATCTGCGGCAGGAGTTGTTTTTTGCGGCTGAGGACGCCCGGCAGCACGAAGAGGTTCTCTGCCACCGCCGCGTAGGGCAGATTGCGGATCAGCTCCTCGCAGCCGATGATCAGCAGCTCGGATGTCTCCCGCACGGCGTCGGTTACCAGCAAACCGACAAAATCAAGTTGCTGGTCGGCAAGGACCTTCTGCATCTCGGCCAGCAACTCGTCCCGCCGCTGGTGCAGTAGCTCCAGGTTGGTTTCTTCCACCTGCGCCAGTGAGAAGCGGAAGCGGCCGTCGCTGTAGTCCTTGCGGTCGCCATGGATGACGTCATGCGCGGGTTTGGCCGCCAGCGGCGAATCGATCCGCAGCAGTTCGTCCATCAGCACGTCAGGCTGCACGCCGGCGATTTTGGCCAGCCAGTCACACATGCGCCGGTCGAGGTCGGCGCTCGTCGGCGAGCGCAGCAGTAGCGTATCGGAGATAATCCCGCCCAGCAGGAGCCCCGCCAAACCCGCCGAGAGGCGTTCGCCGGCACTGCGAAACATCGCCGCCACTAGCGTGCAGGTGCTACCCACCACGTCGCCCGTGAAACGGATCGGCGCCGTCGTCGGCGGCATGCCGATGCGGTGGTGGTCGATGACCTCAATGACCGGTATTTCCTCGACGCCCGGCAAGCTCTGCTCGATTTCGTTGTGATCAACCAGGATCATGCGGAAGGGCGGTGGCTGATTGCAGGCGTTCTTCAGCACCACACCACTCAGCAGACCCGCTTCATCCACCACCGGCACCAGGTCGTCAACGCTGTTCAGTATCCGATTGCGCACATCGCGCAGGCGGTCACGCGGCGACAAACACAGCTGGTTCGCCGGAAAACGACTGAATTCCACCGGCACACTGAATTTCAAGCGCCGAATCACCGCCGCCGAATCAAAACGCGTCAGCAGTATGGACACCTTGTCCCGCGCCGCCGCTTCGATAATCAAGGGGTCCACCGGCCGATTGCCCGTCACAATCATCAGCCGCATCCGCCGATGCAACACCCGTAAATGAATTTCCGGCCGGTCACCGACGATGACGGCCAACTCGTGGCTGGCCGTGTTCGGCAAATGCTCGGTAAAGCTGTCCAGGCTCATGGCGGCGACATAGACCTGGAAATCCTGCGTGCTGTCGGCGTCGTCCGCCGTGAGCACTTCGGCTTCCAGCACCTGCTGAATCAGCCGGATGGAGCTGTGAATGCAGCGCCCCGTCAGACCGCTGCCGGCGTCGTTGCCGATGTCCAACAGGTTCGAGATCAGCGCCAAGCCACTGAGCATGCCGAGAAAACGACCGTCGGCCCCGACCACCGGCAGCTGTTGCCGACCCGTCTCGCGCAGCTTGCCGACGGCGTCAAACAGGGTTGTACCGGCGCCGACCGGCGTGGCCGGGGTCATGATGTCCTGCACCCGGGTATAGACATCGTTGCGGCTCGGCGGCGGCTCAATGCCAAAACGCTTGAACAAATACTGCGCCCGTTCAGGCAACACCCCCGGACACAATGCCGTGATCTCCGCTTGGCCCTGTCGCCGCCGCAACTCGGCGATCGCCACGGCCGCCGCCAAACTGTCAATGTCCGGATTGCGATGTCCACTGACCAATACCCGATAAGGCGCCTTCTTCTCCATAACCTGCTGTTCTGTCATATCCCGCCGTTGTCATCCGCCGCGCCGCCGCGGCCTGCTGTTTCTATCATCAATCCGCTGTCACTTTGCTCAGAGAACCGGATTCCACAGTTTGCGCATGTCAGCGCTTGAAGCGGCGAGGGCCGCCAGATACGTCGTCTTGGAGCCATACCACTGCACGTGGCCGTCGGCGTGAACCGCATTGGCGCCGCGGTTGTGCCGTCCGGGCAGCAGACTCAGGTCCAGCGATTCCCCCAGCTGTTTCTGTGTCTCCGCGGCGTTGCTCATCACGCAGCGGTAGCCCGAATTCACTTGGTCAATCCCGAAAATAACAGCCGAGGGACTTTTGACCTCAATCATTGTCCGCGGGCTTTCTTTGTGCAGGAGGTAATTGGCTGCATAGGACACGGCGCACTGCGCGTCGGCCTTCACGCCGGTAATCATCACCAAGATACTCGAGTCGTTCGTCGTCGCCGGATTACGGCTATCCGATGCGCATTTGAAGACATTGCGTTCGCCGATGTAATGCAGGTAGGCCTGGCGCCAGGTCGAGCTTGACGCCGACCAGTTCGAGCCGCTGGTCGCCAGGCCATTCAGAGGCGGGAACCAGTCTTGGTTGTCCTGCGAATACAACGTCATGCCCAGCCCAATCTGTTTCATGTTGCTCGCGCAGGATATCGTCCGCGCCTTCTCTCGGGCTTTGCTCAATGCCGGCAAGAGCATCGCCGCTAAAATCGCTATGATCGCAATGACTACCAGCAATTCAATCAGAGTGAAGAACCGTTTCATCGTCGTCTCTCCTTTTTCGTTGTCGC
>JAQWBY010000337.1 GCA_028706165.1 Lentisphaeria bacterium
GTGCCGGCCAGCACGGGCTATTCGTACGGCCTGAATTGCTGGTCAGGCACTGGTGGACTCATCCCCCGCGGCCCAGGGAACCGCACTGCGACGGAGATTCCCAAGCCGTCGTCGGTTATTCTGATTTCTGACGCTGCCGGCCCGAGTCCATCGCAGGTCGCCGGCGGCGGCAGCGGTTGGCTCTACACAGAAGTGCGCGGGCAGATGATTGAGGCGTCGAAAAACTCCGTGCACTATTACGAAGACAAGGCCAACTGTACCTTTATCGACGGCCACGTCCAAAACGTCACTGTCAAGAGCCTATACACTGCGGATCCCTTCAAGAGCGCCTTGGATTACCTGCAGCCCTAAGCGCAGCGGTGCTTGGGCTGGTGAGTCTGCAGATTTGATCCGACTGATCCGACGATTGATCGGTCCGATCGGTCCGAACCGTCCGCGAAAAAAGCCAGATGATCCGACTGATCCGACTGATCCGACGATTGATCCGTCCGATCCGTCCGATCGGTCCGAACCGTCCGCGAAAAACGCCAGATGATCCGTCCGATCCGTTCAGAATTTATCGACGACGCGTTGCATGACGTCGATGATGACTTCGGCTTGGGCGAGGATTTGCTGGGTGAGGGCTTTGAATCCGGCGCGCCACTGCCTGGTGGCCATGATGAGCGCCATGAAGATGAAGAGCAGGTTGCCGGTGATGACCATCATCAGCGAGAGAATTTTGCCCTTCATTTTGAGGTCGGCCTGGCCGGTGCGCAGGGCGATGATGGTCAGGATCACATGGTAGGCATAGCTGAGGCCGATAAGGACGGCAAAGGCGATGACGGCGTAAGGGTGGATGGACGCGTTGGCGATAAGCATGATCAGGCCGTAGAGGCCGATCACAACCAGCAGATAAAAGGGCAGCACGTAAGGCGCCAGGATAATCCACACGTTGGGATTTTCGACCTCGACGGCGCCGGCGTTTTTGCCGCTCTGGAAGCGGCCGGTTTTGCGGAGGAAAATCTTCGCCATCACCCAGTGGGTGAGCTCGTGGCCGAAGACGTACAGCGAGTTCAGGCGCAGGAAGCAGAACAGAGGCAGACCGACGACGAAGCCCCCGCCGGCAATCAGCGCCAGGCGGTTCTTTTCCAGGGTGCCAAGGACCCTCGGAATGCACAGCACCAGGGCTAGGCTGAGATACAGCAAGCCAATGATGCACAGGAACTTGACGACGGCCAACAGCAGTTTGAGCATCATTTTCTTCATAGTTTCCTCCGCAACGTCGTTCTTGAACACCCCCGGCCCGCGATCCGCTTGCGCTCGCCGTGGCGGGCCGTACCGTCACAACTTCAGAAAAACTACTCTACAGCTTATGGCGGCCGGACAGGGCCATGGTGATGGTCGCCGCATCGGCAAAATTCAAATCAGCGCCCGCCGGCACGCCGGAGGCGATGCGCGTGATGGTCATGGGTAGCGCGGCAAATTCCTGGGCGAGGTAGTGTGCCGTGGCTTCGCCTTCGACGTCGGGGCTGGTGGCAATGATCATTTCGCTGATTTCGCCTTGGTGCAGGCGAACGGCGAGCTCCTTGATGCGCAATTCCTCCGGTCCTTTGCCACTGAGGGGCGACAGTTTGCCGCCGAGGACGTGATAGAGGCCCTGGTATGAGCCGGAGTTTTCGAGCACGATGATCTGGCTGGCTTGTTCGACCACGCAGAGCACGCCGCGTTGCCGGTCTGGATTTTGGCAGATCGCACAGAGCTCGTCTTCGGCGTAATTGCCACAGACGGCGCAGGGCCGGACCTTATTTTTCAGTTCCAGGAGTGCCTGACCGAATTGCTCGGTCTGTTGTTCGGGCCAGGCCATCATGGCCAGCGCCAGGCGTTCCGCACTGCGCCGGCCTACGCCGGGCAAGCGGCTGAAGAACGACATGACATGCTGCAGTGCCTGGGGGTATTGGGTCGCGGCCATGGGTGCCTTTGGGGATTATTTTGACTCGCGGATACGCGCGTCGATAATGTCGCTGCCGAATATCTGGCTGAATGCCTCGACGATCGGCTGCTTCGCCAGCGCCTCCCGCTCTTCGAGGGTGCAGCGACGTAAGCCGGCTTTGGTGTCTTCATCCACGAGGGGCATATGGGCCGTTATTTCGACCCTGCCGCGGGATTGCACCATCTGGAAGGCGCGATTGAGGGTCTTGAGTGATGCCGCTTCCTGCAGCACGCGGACATGGTGCTGGGTCATGGTGCGGCGATCGTAGGCGAGCATGAGAACGCCGGCGCGGTAGGATACTGGCGTCAGCGCCTTGACAATATCCACCAGCTCGCTGTCTGGCGCAATCTGCGCCGTTTTGTCGGCTAAAGCCTGAAGGTGCCGCCCGGGGTCATTTTTCGTGTCGTCGGCGGGGGTGTTGAGCAGGCTGTCGGCAGCTTCGGCGAAGGCTATGCCGTCCAAGCTGTCGTCCGGTGCCATGCCATCGTCATCGCTATCGGCTGCCAGCGCCAGCAGGTCGTTGATCATGTCGGCCGAATGGGCGCCGTGAGCCCCGGCGAGCACGGCCACGTTGTCGTCTTCATCGTCGGCCGGCACGGCCTCCTCAGCTTCAGCCTCGGCAGTTGCGGTTGCGGCCTGCGCGTCGTCATCGTCGGCCGGGCTTTCCTTGTTGACTTCAGCCTCGGCGGTTGCGGCCTGCGCGTCGTCATCGTCGTCAGCCGGGCTTTCCTTGTTGACTTCAGCCTCGGCGGTTGCGGCCAGCGCGTCGTCATCGTCCGTGGCGTCATCATTTTCGGTGTCCGCTAATCCAGTATCGTCGGCACTGGCCGTGGCTGGGACTGCGTAAGCACCACCCGCCGTCACAGCGCTGGCTGGCGACCCACCGGACACGGGGGCAACGGGGGCAACGGGGGCAACGGGGGCAACGGGGGCAACGGGGGCAACGGGGGCAACGGGGGCAACGGGGGCAACGGGGGCAACGGGGGCCGGCGTATCCTGTCGGACAATTTTAGTGACCGTGATTTGCGGGGGCGGTATGACCACGGTTGGTCGTGGCGGCGGCATCTGCTCAGGTGGCAGGGCGCCGCTGATGAGGTTCAGTTGGGACATAATATCGTCAATTTGAACGCTGTGGGCGTCGAGCATGACGCGGGCCAGCACGGCCTCGAAGTAAATGCGCTTGTTGAGGGCGGCGCGGAAGGACCATTCTTGGGCCACCAGGCCCTGGAGGACGCGCTGAACCAGCTGCGGGTCAAGCGCTTTGCCGATGGCGCAGAGATCGGTCAACTCGCTATCGCTGACCTCCAGCAGGTCCTGTGGATTGCCGCACAGCGACGCCACCATGATATTGCGGACGTAGCCGATGAGATCCGCGAAGAGCCGCTCGAGATCGCGGCCGTTGTCTGCCAGTTCTTGCAGGATCTGCAGACCGCGATTGAGGTCGTTGGTGAAGAGCGCAGCCGCCAACTCGCGCAGCTCGACGCCTGAGGCCAGGCCAAAGACGTCGATAACGTCCTGTTCGCGGATAATCTCATCGGCCTTGAGACCGCCGCAGAAGGCGATCATCTGATCGAAGATCGACTGGGCGTCGCGCATGCCGCCGTCGGCAGCGCGGGCGATCGCCGCCAGGGCGGCGTCTTCGACGCTGATTTTCTCGCCGTCGGCGATCTGCCGCAGGCGATGGACGATCAGTGGCACCGATATGCGCTTCAGATCGAAGCGCTGGCAGCGCGACACAATGGTCGGCAGGACTTTGTGGGGCTCGGTGGTCGCGAAGATGAATTTCACATGCGGCGGCGGTTCTTCGAGGGTCTTGAGCAGTGCGTTCCACGCCTGGGTGGTAAGCATGTGCACTTCATCGATGATGTATATTTTGTACTTGCCGTGTACTGGCGCGTACTGCACGTTGTCGCGAATGTCGCGGATGTGCTCAACGCGGTTATGGGACGCGCCGTCGATCTCAATGACGTCTAGCGAGGAGCCATTGGCCACCTCAAGGCAACTTTGGCAGCGGCAACACGGCTCGCCATCAACGTTGTTGCTGCAATTCAACGCCTTTGCAAAAATGCGCGCGGAGGTCGTCTTGCCAATACCGCGGGAACCAACGAAGAGATACGCGTGGCCAATGCGGTTCTGCAGAATGGCGTTCTTCAACGTCCGGCTAATGTGCTCCTGGCCGACGACTTCAGCGAAAGTCTGTGGCCGCCATTTTCGCGCGAGAACTTGATAAGGCATGATGGAGGGTCCTCTCGGGATGTCATGGCGGACCGGCATTGGACGGACAATGCGGTCCCTGACCCGGAAAAAAAAGCCGTGCCGTCTGCCCCGGAGTGTCCCGGCGCCCAAGTCGGCTGCTTAGGGCTGCTTGGTTCCCCACCTGACCCGGTTCACAGAGTTCCTGTCGCACAGGTGCCGAGACAGACGACACGGCAAAAACCAAATATACCGCCTGAAACAACCTAATTCAAAAGAC
>JAQWBY010000338.1 GCA_028706165.1 Lentisphaeria bacterium
TTCCATCGGACGTGTCCTTGTCGATCGGCATCGGGCCTTTTGTGTTCACGTTCATTGCGGGGCTGTTGGCTCAGTACGGCCTGCCGGTGAGAGCAGGCACGGAGCTGTCGCCGCGGATATACCACGGGATGGTGCTGGGCGGCTTCATCGGACTGTTTTGCGTGATGTTCTACACTGGCCGGCACTACTACCTCAACGCGCTGCGGCAGGCGTTGCTGCCTGGTGGCGGGCGTCGCGGCGAAGTGACATCGGGGAGCATCTGGGGTATGCGGCTGTTTCTGGTGACCTTCACGGCGATGGTAATCAACCTGGTGGTGCTTGGCCTTGACTGGCCGCTGGCGTTGCTCTACACGGGCATACTCATCATCCTCTTCGTGGTGCTTGGGCGCATCATCGCTGAAACGGGTGCCTTTCATCTGTCGCCGGGCATCTACCCTTGCGTGCTGATCGTGGCTTTCATGGGCGAGCAGGCGTTGGGGCTGACGGCGCTGGGCATCCTGTTTTTCCTGACCACAGTGTTTATCCTTGATCCGCGCGAGTGTTTCATGCCCTTCATGGTGAATGCGCTGGAACTGTCGTCGCAGGGCGGCATCAAGCACAGCCGGCTGCTGCCGGTGGTTGGCGCGGTGATGCTCGTCGGGCTGTGCATTTCGGTGCCGCTGACCTTGTACTTCTCCTACGATCGCGGGGTGAACTGGCGTGACGGCTTTGCGTCCTCAAGCGTGCCGCGCTTCGCGGTGGCGGGCGTGTTGGCGGCGCGGACGCGGCTGTTGGCGCAAGACACCCTGGAGCAGGCGAACAGCGTGCGCGGTTTTGACCGCCTGGCCTTGATGAAGCCCAATCGGCGTTTTGTGGTGGCCTTCGCCATGACCTTCGCTGGCGTGTTATTTTTCACTGCCTGCCGGTTGCGTTTTGCGCGCTGGCCCTTGCATCCAGTGTTGTTCTGCCTGTGGCCGAACTATGCCGGCTATATGCTGGCCGCGTCATTTCTGCTGGGCGGCTTGTTGAAGATTTTGGTGACGCGTTATGGCGGGGCGAAGAGCGTGCAGCAGCTGCGGCCCTTTATGTTTGGTATGATTGCGGCGGACATGCTGGCCGGGCTGGTGATTATTCTCAGCGGCTTCATCTATTACTGGCTGACAGGCATGCCGCCGAAGAATTACTGGGTGTTGCCGGCCTGAGCGGGCAGGGGGCGGGCCGAGCATGTCGGTAGGCGTCGTGGTCGTTGAGATGATTTTGGTCGTCGTGTTACAGGTGGTTCATTATCGGTCGCAGGTCGTGAAACGCAGCCATGAAAGGTCAAGGGTGTCATGAGCGAGCAACAAGACGCGGTGGTTAATGCGGAGGCAATGGGCGCGCCAAGCAGCGAGTATGAGCGCGAGAAGGTGCCGGAGAGCGCCTTGTTGGGCTTCAAGTCCTTCGTGGGCATGTACGCCGGCGAGCATTGCGCCGGCACGGAGTTGATGATCGGGCCGCTGTTTGTGGCTGCCGGGGTCAGTGCTTTCGATGTCATTGTCGGGTTGTTGCTGGGCAATTTTCTCGCGGTGATGAGCTGGCTGTTTTTGACGGCGCCGATTGCGACACGGCTGCGGCTGACGCTGTACTACCAGTTGGAGAAGATCTGCGGGCGCAAGCTGGTGGTGCTGTACAACCTGGCCAATGGCGTGATGTTCTGCTTTCTGGCGGGGGCAATGGTCACGGTGAGCGCTACTGCGCTGGGTATTTGGTTTTCGTTCCCGATGCCGGCTCTGAATGACCTGCTGCCCAATAGCGTGGGCTGGTGCGTGGCGTCGCTGCTGACCGGCACCATCATCGCCTACGTGGCGGCGGCCGGCTACAAGACCGTTTCGCGCATCGGCAATCTTGCCGCGCCGTGGATGGTGTTGGTATTTATTGCCTTCGGGGTCATAGCTTTCCGGGACATTCTGGATGCGAGCGCTATTGAGGTCAATTCCCTGTCGTCGCTGTGGCATTTTGCCGAGACCGAGTTGTGGCGCGGTGGTGAGCCGCTGCCTGGGCAGGTCAAGTTCCAGCTATGGCACGTGGTATTTTTCGCCTGGTTTTGCAATATTGCCATGAATGTCGGCATGGCTGATCTGACGGTGCTGCGTTATGCGCGCAAGTCGTGGTATGCGATAGCGTCGGGAGCCGGCGTGTACCTGGGGCATTTTCTTGCCTGGCTGAGCGCGTCGCTGCTCTTTTCGCTGCAACTGCGGCTTGATCCGAGCAATACGGCGGTGTTGCCGGGGCCGCTGGCCTACAAGGCCTGCGGCATTGCCGGGCTCTTGTGCGTCATCATCGCGGGCTGGACGACGGCGAATCCGACCATCTATCGTGCCGGTCTGGCTTTTCAGGCGGTGATTCCGCGGGTGTCGCGCTTCAAAGTGACCTTTGCGACTGGCATGGTCGCAGCGGTGGCGGGGATGTTTCCGGCGTTCGCGATGAAGTTGCTGGATTTTGTGGCCCTGTACGGCATGGTGCTCATGCCCATGGGCGCGGTGATTTTTGCGGACTACTATCTGCTGCCGCGCATGGGCTTGCAGGCGTTCTACGCCGAGGCGCGGGGCATCGCTTTCAACCCGGCGGCTGGCGCTGCGTGGATTGTCACCATGCTCCTGTGCTGGTGCCTGGTAGTCTTCGGCGGCGTCCAGATCTACTTTGTGAGTCTGCCCGGGTGGTTCATCGCCCTGGCGCTGTACCTGATCATCAGCAAGCTGTACCAGAAAGCCGAGGTGCGCGCATGACTGCGAAAAAGATGACCATTATTCGTCGCAGCTGCATGGCTGTGTCGTTGTTGTCTCTGATCGGGCTGGTTTTGGCCGTCGTCGGTTATTTCTGCCAATATCACGACCTGGACCGCACTAAGAGCCTCCTGCTGGCGGTGACCGTGCTGTGGTTCGCCACCGCGCCCGTTTGGATGCGGGAGTAGTACGCCTTTCGCGCGCCCCACGGCATGCCGTGGGGCTACGGCGGCGGCGGGTTGCGGGTACGAAAAAGCCCCACGGCATGCCGTGGGGCTACGGAGGCGGGGTTCAACGGAGGCGGGGCCCCGGAGGCGGGGCCTGGTGGAGCGGTTTACGCCTGGGGTGTCGTGTCGCCGTTTTCGGCGGGTGCGTCGGCGCCTTCGGCCTGGGCGTTTTCGGCCTGGGCATCGGTGTCGGTGTTCGCGTTTTCGGCCTGGGGGTGGTCGTTGTCTTTTTGGCCGTTCGCGTTGTTGTTGTTGCCGTCCTGGTTATCTTCGTTGTCCTCGTCGTCGTCATCTTTTCGTTGCATGGCGGCGCGATTAGCTTCGAAGAGTGCTTTACGGGCGATTTGTTCTTCTTCTTCGGCGATTTTGGCTTTATTTGCGGCGATTTCGTCATCGCTGAGTTCATCGATGAGGGTCGCGGAGGCGACTTCATCGCCTTCATTGAGTCTCATGACGATGGTACCGAAGGCGGCGCGGCCGGTGCTGCGGAATTCGGTGACGCGGAGGCGGACCATTTGGCCTTGGACGGAGGTGATGAGCACTTCCTGTTCGCTGTCGGCACCGACCTGGAGTGCGGCGACGACGCGGTCGCCTTCGCGGAGGCGGACGCTGATGACGCCACGGGCACCGCGGCGGGTGCGGCGGTAGCGGCGGGTGCTGGAGTCCTTGCTGGCGCCGTCTTCGGCATCGGTCTCGACTTCGGCGTCGGCGTCGGCGTCGGCGTCGACATCATCGTCGTCGGTGACGACGATGGCATCGTTATCGGCGCCGCTGTCATCGGTTGCGGCCTCGGCCTCGGCTTCGGGGATGACGCCATCGTAGTTTTCGAGGCCGATTGGCGTGCGTTTACCCATGCCATTGGCGGTGATGACCAGCAGTTCATCTTCGGGTTCGACGACGCACATCGCGACCAGTTCGGAGACGCGTTCGCCCTGGTGGTTGCGCAGTTCCATGCCACGGACGCCGATGGAGTTGCGGCCGGTGGCGCGCAGGCCGGTTTCGAGGAAGCGGCAGGCGCGGCCCTGGGCGGAGGACAGGAGCAGTTCCTGCTTACCGTCGGTGAGCTGGACATCAATGAGGTCGTCGCCTTCTTCAAGATTGATGGCGATGATGCCTTTTTTGCGCAGGTTTTTGAATGCGCGCAGTTCGGTTTTCTTGACCGTGCCGTTGCGGGTGGCCATGACGACGAAGACGTCTTCGACATCGACGTCGTTGACGCTGATCATGGCGCGGATGCGTTCGTCGCTTTGCAGCTGGAGGAGGTTGATGATGGCCTTGCCTTGGCTGTCGCGGCTGCCTTCGGGAATTTCATAGGCCTTAAGCCAGTGCATGAGGCCCTTGCTGGTGAAGAAGAGAATGATGTCATGCGTGCAGCAGGTGAGGAGTTTTTCGACGTAGTCTTCCTCTTTGGTGCGCATGCCGCGCACGCCTTTGCCGCCGCGGTTTTGGGCCTCGTAGGTATCGGCCGG
>JAQWBY010000339.1 GCA_028706165.1 Lentisphaeria bacterium
ATCTGCGTATGTTGGAGGACGCCTTGCGCGGCGTCGCCCTGCCGACATTGCTGGCAAAGCAGACAATCGGTGTCGAAGGCGGCACGCTGGAGCACGCCGGCAGCGGCTTCCGCCTGGAACTGCCCGCCGGGGCGCTGGCGACGGCGCAGTC
The DNA here is from genome assembly GCA_028706165.1 of Lentisphaeria bacterium. Lineage (GTDB taxonomy): Bacteria > Verrucomicrobiota > Lentisphaeria > Oligosphaerales > Oligosphaeraceae > Oligosphaera. The sequence goes on from JAQWBY010000339.1 coordinate 152, forward strand.
GCTGGCCCTAGCTGAATGGGACCGCGGCGAGACCGCGCGTTATGGCATGGCCAGCGTTGGCGCGGCGCCATTGATGCTGTATGGCTTGCCGGCGGTGGCAGAAGCCGAGATCAGTTTCGCACTGCCTGCTGGCGCTACTCGCAATGGCGAGAGCTACTCCCTGGCTGTTGGCGTCTACGAGCTAGCACGCAATTCCCTGGAGCCCCGCTGGCATTTCCAGCTGATGACGGCTGAGGACGGCGTCAGCGTCAGCAACGGCCGGCTGACTTGGCGACCGGAGCTGATTCCGCAGAGCGGCGGGCTGCGCCGCAGCGATGCCCGCCCCGGTGGCATCGCCTTTGAGCTTGTGCGGGACTGGCTGGGCGGCACGACCTACCAAAGTACGAATTTCCGCCTGCAACCGGTGAGTACCGAGACGACCAATGCGGAAATGGATCGCCTGCAGGGGCTGCTGCAGGACCTTGAGTACGCTTATACTCGCGCTGTCGCCCTGGGCTTTCCAATGTCAAACCGGACGACGTTGTGGGGAGATGACGCCCAGCGAGTGAAAATCGTGATCAAAAAACCCGACCGGGAGAGGCTCTATGGCCTAATCGGGTCCAACGAAGGGGCTGAAGACGCCTGGTGCCTCCCGCCCGGATATTTCTCTGCGCCCTACCTAGAACTCAATACCGGCGTGGTTACTAGCGCCAGCCGCCGGGAAATCGTCGCCCACGAATTCGTCCATTATGTGCAATACATGTACGCGAACAACACGACGACGATGTGGTTGGACGAGATGAGCGCGACGTGGATGGAAGGCCATGTGAGTCCACAAGGTAGAAATTACACGCCGAGCACCTACAAGAATCCCCGTGCCCCCATCAATGGGCTCTACCGCCGCAGTTCGCGTTTCAATGTGAACTATACGGGTTTTCATGGCTACAGCTTGTCGGTGTTTGCGGCCTATCTGTCGCAGCAGGGTAATTTCCCAGCAGATTTCTGGCATCGGGTGTTCAATCACGATATGTACAAATACGGCGAAGGCGTCGCGCCCTTCGCCGCTGCGGCCGGTGACATGGGCGTCTTGGGCTTGGAGACCATGTACCAGCGTTTTTTGCGTGATTATCTGAGTGGCAAGTCGCCATATAGCACAAGTATGTACCGTTCAATAACGATTTTCGGCAATACCGATCAGAATGAGGGCGACTGGCAGCGCTTTGCGCAGAACGGCAAGGTCAGTAAAATAACCAAACCGGCTGATATCAGTGGCAAGCTTGAGCAGGCGTTCAGCATCCAGGACATGGGCGCTGCGACCTGGCTATTTACCTTCCCCAAGCCAAAGGAGTTGGTTCGTGACGGCGATTACGCACGCCTCGAGGTGGACGACGTCTGTAGTGATCTCTTTGCGGTGCTGTTTCAAGGGCCAGAGGCCATCGGCGTCAGTAGTTTTGAAAACATAAAACGCGATGACGAGCGCAAGAAACTCATTTTGGACATCAGTCTTAACGCCTTGAAGGACAGCGACCGGCCTATGAGCATCGGCGTCGTCGCGGTGAATGCCAATGATAATACGGGCGACGCCCCGGAGCTGCGGCCGGTGACCCTGTCCATGCAGTTCCTAGGCGTGGTGACCCTGCCGGTTAGCACGACGCATGCTGGGGTTTTCGATATGCGCCTCATGCAAGCGTCGGCTGATCTGGAAATACGCAGCGAGACTCTCGGCGTGCTGGGACTGTATACGGTGGATATGTGGCCGGGGGTGGGGGAGGAATTGGGCCCTTTCCCGCAGGTCACCGTGCAGATGAACAAAGTCTTTCCGCAGACGCTGCGGGTGCGTTCGACGATTTCGCTGGTGGATTTCGGCGAAGTGCATGGTAAGGACAACCTTGGTTACGATTTCAGTAGCCACATGGTGCCGACGCAGCGGGTGAAGATCCTGGTGGGGGAACGCACGGCAGCCGGGGAGGAGCTACTCTTGCTTGATACGGTCGAGACGACCCTTGACGTGCTCGCCAGCAAGGATGGCGTACCAGTGGAGTTGTCCCCGAACAACATCGGCAATTCCGTGGCAATCGAACTGATACCGATCTATGAGGGCACGGGCATCACCAGCAGTATGGGCGAAAATTTGCGCGTGGTGTGGTGCGAATTTTTCCCCTACGAGGGTGCCGAATAGCAGCCATGACGACGACAGCAGCCCATCGCTGGTTGAAACACAGCGATAGGCTCTGACCTGACACGTCGTTGCTTGTCAGACGATGTGCCTAAAGTCCCGGTAAGCGGTCACCCATTGATAATGGCGGCCAAACATGCCGCCGATGTCAATCCCAGGTAAGCAAGTGAGTTCCATTGCCCCTTTTGCCCCAGTCAGCTTCGCCGACTGGGGCAAAAGGGGCCGAGGAACACGAACCAATATGGCGCGCTACCCAGGGCGGCGCACGCTTTCAGCGTGCTTGCCGTGGGCTGGACTGTTTCGCGCTTTCAGCGCTTCTGCCGCTTCGCGGCCAGGGAAACGAGCACGTTTGACTCAGCCAGAAGCTCTATGGCTCAATTATCAATGGGTGACCGATTACAAGTCCCGCAGAAGCTGCCTCCAGCCTGGTTTGCATGCAGGGCATTTCGTGATATTTTGTACAGTTGCCTGTGCCGGTTACGGCAGAGGGCCACTTGGTGGCCAGTCATTCTCAACAAGGGGGCTTCTTATATGCGCTGGCGCGTTCCCTGGAAAAACGAAAAAGTGGTCAGGCAGAACAGCGGCGAGGTGACGCCATTTCTCTTCAAAGACCGCTATTATCTGCTGGAAAATTTTTTTGCGTCGTCGTTTTTGTATCCTGGTCGCGAGGTCAAGTACCGTTATCACGAAGACGGTTTTTTGATTCGTGACATGGACAGCGACCGCATCGTCAGCATTCCCCTATTGAATCATTATTTTGCCTCGGCGATCGTCCACGATGGCCGCGTGCATGTGTTTGCGGCCGACTATGGTGTGGACCAGCCCTGGTGGGAGATCAAGCGGCTGATTCGCATCAGCTCGGACGACCTAGTGACCTGGACGGCACCGGAGGAGGTCATCCACAGCGATGGTAAGGAGCACCTCTTCAACAGCGCAGTGGACTTTGACGGCAAGCGCTACGTGATGCTTTACGAAACGGACGATCGTCGTTGGACGCCCTTTACCTTCAAGTTCATTGAGTCGACGGACCTGCGCACCTGGCGTCCGGTAGCCCATGCCATTTACGGCACCGATCGCTACGTCGGCGGCCCGTCGATGTATTTTGTGAACGGCTACTATTATGTTCTTTATCTCGAGCAGCGCAAGGGTTTTTACGAGACGCGGGTTACCCGTTCGCATGACCTGATCAGTTGGGAAGATGCCGCCGATGACCGGCCCTTTCTCACGCCCGACATGACCCACAAGACCAACCCGACGCTTTTCCCGGATGTGGTCGAGATCAATGCGTCGGATCCTGAGATGATTGAGCGCGATGGCATGGTCTGGGTGTGGTGGAATGGCGGCAATCAGGCCGGTTGTTCAGACCTCAAGTTCGCCCAGTACAAGGGCAGCATGCAACAGCTATTGGAAAGTTTTTATCGTTAAATTAGTTCACTGGCCGGTATTCGCGGCCAGCCGAAACGGCCAGATTGCCAGAGCCAGGGAAACAGGGACTGCCGGAGCTCTCGGGGCCGTTTCCTTTTTTCAGGCAGCAAAGCCCCCGAAACGAGTCGCGCATATGGAATACTCGCGAGCGAATCTCAATCCTGTATCACCCATGGGCGGCATCGGCGTCTGCCAAAAGGAAAAGCGCCTCCGCGAGATTCTTGCCGAGCGCAATCCCTACGGGTTGGACCTTGGCGGCAAATGGCTCGACCGTGTTTTTGCGGCATACCGCCAGCCACACCGATATTTCCACACGCTTGACCATTTGTTGTCCATCTGCGAGCAAATCCGCGACACGGTCTGGGACCGGGAGGAGCTGGCTGCGCAGTTGCTGCTTACCGCGCTTTTCCATGACGTGGTGTGGTTTCCCCAGGGCGGTGACAGCGAAGAGCGTAGCGAGGCCGCGTATTTGTACATTCTCGCCGCGCTTGGCGAACCCCTACCCGCCGAGGCCAAGGAAAGTATCCGCCGCACCATCTTGTCTACGAAGTATCAAGATGACGTCAGCGAGCTGGCGGCGCTTTTCCACGGCTACGACTGCCGAGTGATCATTCAGGGTGATTATGTGGACCTGCTGGCCTACGAGTTTCAGATATTTCGTGAATTCCAGTATCTGAACATGGTTGACTACCGCAAGGG
>JAQWBY010000340.1 GCA_028706165.1 Lentisphaeria bacterium
CGGTAGAGTCCGAAGAGCAGATATTGATGGTTGCCGAGGCGGTGAAGCTGGCGGGCGGGACGATCCTGCGCGGCGGCGCCTTCAAGCCGCGCACGTCGCCCTACGCGTTCCAGGGCCTGCGTGGCGACGGCATCAAACTGCTGATCAAGGCGCGCGAGGCCACGGGCCTGCCCATTGTCACCGAGATCATGGACATCTCCCAGCTCGAGCTCTTCAGCGATGTGGACATCATCCAGGTCGGCGCACGCAACATGCAGAACTTCGAGTTGCTGAAGGCGCTGGGCAAGATCAACCGGCCGATACTGCTCAAGCGCGGTCTGTCGAACACCTTCCAGGAATTGCTGATGAGCACGGAGTACATCATGGCTGGCGGCAATGAGCAAGTGATCCTCTGCGAGCGCGGCATCCGCACCTTCGAGACCTACACGCGCAACACGCTGGATTTGTCGGCCATACCCGTGCTCAAGATCCTGTCGCACCTACCGGTGATCATTGATCCCAGCCACGCGACCGGCATGGCCAAGCTCGTGCCGCCCATGGCCCTGGCCGCGACCGCCGCCGGCGCCGACGGGCTCATCATCGAAGTCCACAACGACCCCGAACACGCCTTGTCGGACGGCCCGCAGTCGCTCACCCCCAGCGCCTTCGCGCTCCTCGTCGAAAAAATCAACCGCGTTCGCCAGGCCCTGGCCTGAGCCAGGCGCGACGGCACAGCAGCAACCCCTCACCGCCGCGCGCAACGGCATATCGGAGAACAGCACATGAACATCGGCATTGTCGGCCTCGGACTGATTGGCGGCTCCATCGCCAAGACCATCCGCAAAAACACCACTCACCGCATCTTCGGCAGTGACATCCAGCAGTCGGTCGTCCTCAAGGCCAAAGTCATGGAGGCCATTGACGACGAGCTCACGGCGGAGAACATCGGCGCCTGCGACCTGATCATCCTGGCGCTCTACCCTGATGCCACCATCGACTTTCTGCGCACGCACGCGGACGCCATCAAGCCCGGCGCCACCGTGGTGGACTGCTGCGGCATCAAGAAGAGCGTCTGCGACATGGCCTTTCCGCTGGCGCGGGAGAAGGGCTTCGTCTTCATCGGCGGCCATCCCATGGCCGGCATCGAGCGGTCGGGTTTCGCCTACTCGAACAACGCGCTATTTTGCAACGCGTCGATGATTCTGGTGCCCGACCCCCTCCTGAACATCACGGTGATGGACGAGGTCAAAAAGATCTTCCTGGCCATCGGTTTCGCGCAGGTGAAGATCAGCACGCCGGCGGAGCACGACCGCATCATCGCTTACACGTCGCAGCTGGCGCACATCGTCTCCAGCACCTACATCAAGAGCGACACCGCGCTGTCCCACCCGGGTTTCTCCGCCGGCAGTTTCAAGGACATGACCCGCGTCGCCACCCTCCACGAGGGCATGTGGACCGAGCTGTTCATTCATAACCAGAAGTACCTCGTCGAGGAAATCGACAGCTTCGTCCAGCGGCTGACGCAGTACCGCGATGCCATCGCCGCCGGCGACGCCGACACCCTCCGCCAGCTCCTCAAGGACGGCCGCGAACGCAAGGACCTCGTCAATAGCCTGGAACTCGTCCCAAAGGTATAGTTGGGTTTTGCGAGGGGGAGGGAAGGGGCTGGTCCCTTTCCCCCTCGCGCGGAGTAGAAAAGCTGAAAAAAAACAACAGTATGCGAAATCTTGTGCATAGAACGAGAGACTTGACATGCGCCGTAGGCGCTTAACTATGCTTAACCCCAGGCTTTAGCCTGGGGAAAAGCGCTCTCCGGTCAATGTGCCCCGTGGGGGCACTACTGGATGTCTGATAAACACAATCTGAAGAAGATTACGGACAAGTATCAACCAAGACTTCGGAACTGTAGTGCCTCTACGAGGCACTGATTTTGATAGGCACCTTACCCCAGGCTGAAGCCTGGGGTTAAGCATGGTAGTGCCCCTACGGGGCAAATTCATGCACAACTGACTGACAAGCAGCCATTACAAAAATCCTTTTTGCACAAGACGAATTTCGGTCACATTGGCACAACGAATCGCCGATTGGCAACAGCAAGCATCATCACAAAACGTCGCCCAATGACTTTTTCTGGAAAGGACCCCGATCATGGACCTGGCCACCTATCGCGAACGCATTGACGCCATTGACCACGACATTCTCAGGCTCTTCAAGGAGCGCATGCAGACCGCCGCGGAAATCGGCCGCTACAAGGCCGAGCACAATCTGCCCATTCTCAACCACGCCCGCGAGCGCGAAATCCTGCAGCGCGTAGGCAATGACGCCGGCGAAGACCTCAGCAGCCACGCACGCATACTCTTCGGCATGCTCTTCGATCTCAGCCGCGCCTACCAGCAGCGGCTCCTCGACGGCGACAGCCAGCTCGCGCACGCCATCAGCGATGCGCTCGAAAAGACCCCGAAGATATTCCCCCGCGATGGGTCGGTAGCCTGCCAGGGCATTGAAGGCGCCTACTCACAACTCGCCTGCGACAAAGTCTTCCCGCAGGGCGACATCACCTACGTGCGCACTTTCGACGGTGTCTTCCAGGCCGTGGAACAGGGCCTCTGCCAGTACGGCATCCTGCCCATCGAGAACAGCTCCTACGGCACGGTCAATGCCGTGTACGACCTCATGCGCAACCACCATTTCTATATCGTGCGCAGCGTCAAACTGCAGGTGAACCACGTGTTGCTCGGCAAGCACGGCAGCAGCCTCAAGGACATCACCGAAGTCTTCTCGCATGACCAGGCCATCGGCCAATGCAGCGCCTTCTTCAAACAGAACAAGCAGATCAAAGTCACCCTCTGCGAAAATACCGCTGTCGCCGCGCAGCTAGTCGCCGACTCCGAACGGCGCGACATCGCCGCCATCTCGTCGCGCTCCTGTGCCGAGCTCTATGGCCTCGAGGTGCTGGCGGACAATATCCAGAACAGCGACCACAACTACACGCGCTTCATCGTCATCTCCAAGCAAATGGCCATCTATCCCGGCGCCGACCGCATCAGCATCATGGTGACCGTGCCCCATAAGCCCGGCGCGCTCTACCGACTCATGGCCAAATTCTCCGTCCTCGGCGTCAATCTCCTCAAACTCGAAAGCCGGCCGATCGCCGGCCGCGACTTCGAATTCATGTTCTATTTCGATTTCGAAGGATCGGTGTACGACCCGGACATCGTCCGGCTGCTCGCCGATATGGCCGCCGGACCAGACCTGTTCGTCTTCCTCGGCAGCTACAGCGAATAAGTTTTTATTCTATCCACAGAGTTTTTTTCTATCCACAGAGTTTTTTTCTATCCACAGATTACGCAGATTAACGCAGATTATTAAGAAGGCAAAGCGAATGGCGGCATGCCGCCATTCACTTTGCCGGTGCCTTTGTCTTCTTCGCGGCTTCGCGGCTTCGCGTGAGCAAAAAATAGCCGGCGGCGAGGCTTGCCGCGCAGCGGCAAGACATACCGCCAAAATCTGCGTTAATCTGCGGAATCTGTGGATAAAAAACGCTACATTACGGGCGCATGTTTATTGTCGTGTGTCGTCGTGTGTATTGGCGTGTATTGGTGTGTAACAAGGGGACTTGTGTTCATGAGCATCAACAACGTTGAGAAGTTTCTTGGCAAGATCCATACTGGCGGCGTGTGTTTTGGCATGGTGATCACGTTGTCGGATCCGACGGTGAGCGAGGTAGCTGGCGACATCGGCTATGATTTCACGTGGATTGACGCCGAGCACGCGCCGCACACGATCGACGGCATCAAGCAGCACATCATGGCGGTTCGCGGCACGGACTGCGCGCCGCTGGTGCGCGTGCCGTGGAACGAACACGGCATCATCAAGCCGATCTTGGACTTGGCGCCCGCCGGCGTGATCATCCCGATGATCAACACGGCCGAGGCGGCGCGGACAGCGGTGGCGGCGTGCAAGTATCCGCCGCGGGGCAATCGCGGCTGCGGCGTCCGTCGCGGCAACCGCTATGGCATGATGCCCTGGGCGGAGTACGTCGACCACGCCGATCGCGAGCCGCTGGTGATTTTGCAGATTGAGCACGTCGAGGCCGTCAAGAACCTCGATGCGATTCTGCAAGTGGAGGGCATCGACAGCATCTGCATCGGCCCGACCGACCTGTCGGGGTCCATGGGCAAGCTCAATCAGCACGACGACCCGGAAGTCGTTGCCGTGATTGACGATGTCGCCGCCCGCGTGCGCAAGGCCGGCATCATCCTCGGCACGGCTGCCGGACCGAGCCAGCGCTGGCGTGATCGCGGCATACAGTGGATGGCCATGAGCGGCGATTGCGGCGCCATCGCCGGCGGCGGCCGCAGCGCCCTGAAGTCCTCCCGCGATATCTTCGCATAGGTGGATGTAGGTTTTGCGAGGGGAGGGTTTTGCGAGGGG
>JAQWBY010000040.1 GCA_028706165.1 Lentisphaeria bacterium
TCGACTGCTCTCGACTGCTATCGACTGCTCTCGACTGCTCTCGACTGCTCTCGACTGCCATCGACTGCTGCGACCGCCGGTCGCCCCTACGAAAATCGACGGCACGCGACGGCACGTGACGGCCATTTGTGAAATTTGAGCAGAACAAAAATAGGCATTTCCCGCTAAACTTCCCCAATAATCCTGCCGAACTAAGACAAATTCTGACAACTCTCCCTTTTATTTTTTGTGAATTTTTTCACAACCAAGCTTGTCAGCCGTTGCCAGGCCTATATATTTAGGCCCTGTTTTGCATTTCGTGGCCATGGCATAGGCGTCCTTTTTGTCGCTCGTGTTCGTGGTAGCTCTTGGCAGTTGCTATTGAAAGGAGTGTTCTGATCTGGCATGAAAACCTTGGAAGAACTCAAGAGTGAGCGTGAGAGCGCGCGTCGGGCGATGGCGTTGCGTCTTGGTCCGCCGCGTCTGACGGTGAAAGTTGGTATGGGCGACATTGGTATTGCGGCTGGTGCTCGTGAGACGCTGAAGGCGTTCAGTGCGGCCCTGGCGGCGGCAGGTGTGCAGGACGTCGCGGTGCTTGCCTGTGGGTGTTGCTGTGCGCCGGAGTCGCAAGCTCCGACAGTGATCATTGAGGAGCCTGGCAAGGCCGCGGTGACCTACGCGAAGGTCGGCGTCGAGCTTGCTCGGCAGATTGTCAAAGAGCACATCATGCAGGGCCGGCCACTGTCGGCAGCGCTGGTGAAATAAGGAGAATGACGATGTCAGAGAAAGAGCACACCTGCGGCTGTGACAACGCGTTGTATCAGGAACTCAACGCATTTATTGCGAGCGTGCCGCGCACCCGTGATTCATTGATACCGGTCTTACACAAGGCGCAGGCGCTATTCGGTTACTTGCCGGTTGACCTGCAGGAATACATTGCGAAAGCGCTGGACGTTCCGGCCAGCGAAGTGTATGGCGTGGTGACCTTCTACACCTACTTCACCATGCAGCCGCGCGGACGGCACACGATCAACGTGTGCCTGGGCACGGCCTGCTACGTGCGCGGAGCCAAGCAAGTCGTCGAGGCCTTTTCGGAACTGCTGGGAATCAAGATTGGCGAGACCACCCCGGACCGTCGTTTCACCCTCACCGCGCAGCGCTGCTTTGGCGCCTGCGGGCTGGCGCCGGCGGTGATGATCAACCAAGATGTCCACGGCCGGGTAAATCCGAAAAAGGTGGCCGAATTACTGGAACAGTACAAATAGAGGCAAGGCAATGAATCACTATAGAACTCAGATACTGCTGTGTGCAGGCGGCGCCTGTATTTCATCCGGCTGCGAGAGTGTTCGCGACGCATTGCTGCGCGAGATCAAGGCGAACGGCCTGGAGAGCGAGATCGAAGTCATCACCACGGGCTGTATGGGCATGTGCGAGATCGGCCCGATGATGGTGGTCAGCCCCGAGGGCATTTTCTATCAGAAGGTCAAGCCCGAAGACATGGCCGACGTCGTCCGCGAGCATTTGGTCAAGGGCTGCGTGGTCGAACGGCTGCTCTACAAGCGCGCCGACAACGACGAGCTGGTGCGTTTTCTCGAGGACATTCCCTTCTTCAAGCTGCAGAAGAAGATCGTCTTGCGCAACTGCGGCAAGATCAATCCCGAGAAGATTGAAGAGTACATCGCCGTGGGCGGTTACGAAGCACTGGGCAAGGCACTCACCAGCATGACACCTGACCAGGTGATTGAGGAAGTGCTGGTGTCCGGCCTCCGCGGCCGCGGCGGCGCGGGATTCCCCACTGGCCTCAAATGGAAGTTCACGGCAAAGGAAAGCGCCGACCAGAAGTACGTACTGTGCAATGCTGACGAGGGCGACCCCGGCGCCTTCATGGACCGCAGCCAGCTCGAGGGCGATCCCCATTCGGTCATTGAAGCCATGGCCATCGCCGGTTATGCGATCGGCGCCAGCAAGGGCTATGTCTATGTCCGCGCCGAATACCCGCTGGCCATCCAGCGCCTGAGCAATGCGCTCGACCAGGCACGCGCCAAGGGCCTGCTGGGCGAGAAAATCTTCAATTCCAATTTCAGCTTCGACCTGCAGATCCGCATGGGCGCCGGCGCCTTTGTCTGCGGCGAAGAGACCGCGCTGATGCGTTCCATCGAAGGCTACCGCGGCGAACCGCGGCCGAAGCCGCCGTTTCCGGCGCAGAAGGGCCTCTTCGAGAAGCCGACGGTGCTCAACAACGTCGAGACCTACGCGAATATCCCCTACATCATCATGCATGGCGGCGCCGAATTTGCGAAGATCGGCTCGGGCAAGAGCACGGGCACGAAAGTCTTTGCGCTGGCCGGCCACGTGAACAACTCCGGCCTGGTGGAAGTGCCCATGGGCATCACCCTGCGCGAGATCGTCTATGACATCGGCGGCGGCATCCGCGGCGGCAAGGACTTCAAGGCCGTGCAGATCGGCGGCCCGTCTGGCGGCTGCATCCCCAAAGAGCACCTCGACACGCCCGTCACCTACGAGACCCTGCCCGCGTTAGGCGCCATCATGGGCTCCGGCGGCCTTATTGTCATGAATGAAGACGCCTGCATGGTCGATGTCGCCCGCTACTTCATGGACTTCATCCAGGACGAGTCCTGCGGCAAGTGCACCCCCTGCCGTATCGGCACCAAGATCATGCTGGACCTCCTCAACAAAATCACTCACGGCACTGGCAGCGAACAGGACCTAGAACAGCTGGAGTTCCTGGCGGGCCAAATCGGCAAGTCCGCGTTGTGTGGCTTGGGCCAGACCGCGCCCAACCCGGTGCTGTCCACCCTGCGTTACTTCCGCCATGAATACATCGAGCACATCAAGGACAAGCATTGCCGGAGCAAAGTTTGCCGTTCCATGATGCGCTACACCATCAACGCGGCGGCCTGCAAAGGCTGCGGTCTGTGCAAGAAAGCCTGCCCGGCAGACGCCATCAGCGGCGAGCGCAAGGCCCCGCACAGCATCGACGCCGACAAGTGCATCCGCTGCGGCGCCTGCATGGAAGCGTGCCCCTTTACTGCAATTGAAGTGAAATAACCCAGAGGAATACGGCAATGACAGTCAATCTGACCATCGACAATCAGCCGGTGACGGTGCCAAAGGGGACGACCATCCTCAATGCCGCGCGGTCCATCGGTATCAAGATTCCCACGCTCTGCCACATGGAAGGCGTCGTCTCCCCCGGTTCCTGCCGCGTCTGCCTGGTGGAAGTCGAAGGCGCGCGCACCCTGCTGCCGTCCTGCATCGCGCAGGTCGCTGAGGGCATGATCGTGCACGTCAACAGCAAGACCGCACGGACGGCCCGGCGCACCTCGGTAGAGCTCATTCTAGCCAACCACCCGCTGGACTGCAACAACTGCTCGCGCAACAACAACTGCGAACTGCAAACCATCGCCAGCGACATGGGCATTACCGCCTCGCGCTTCCCGCGCCTGGTACAGGAGCACCCGCTGGACCTGTCCACCTCCGGCCTGACGCGTGACATGAGCAAGTGCATCCTCTGCCGGCGTTGCGTCACGGCCTGCCAGAACATCCAGCAGGTCGGCGTCCTCGCCGCCCAGAAGCGCGGTTTCGCGACCATCATCGGCGGCGGCGCCAAGGCCAATCTGGCCGAGACGACCTGCGTGCAATGCGGCCAGTGCGCGGCGGTGTGCCCTGTCGGCGCCATCACCGAGAAGGACGCCATCGCGGACGTCTGGGCCGCGCTGGACGACCCCAAGAAGCACGTCGTGGTCCACACCGCGCCGGCAATCCGTGCGGCCCTGGGCGAGTGCTTCGGCATGCCCGCCGGCAGCCGCGTCACCGGCAAGATGGTCACGGCGCTGCGCCGTCTCGGCTTTGACAAAGTCTTCGACACCAATTTCACGGCCGACCTGACCATTATGGAAGAGGGTTTTGAGCTGATCAAGCGCCTGACCGACGCCGTGCGCGACAAGAAGGCCGTAGCCCTGCCGCAGTTCACCAGCTGCTGCCCGGGCTGGATCAACTTCGCCGAGACCTTCTATCCCAAGTCCCTGCCCTATCTGTCGAGCTGCAAATCGCCCATGCAGATGGAAAGTGCGCTGATCAAGACCTGGTACGCGCAGAAAGCCGGCATTGACCCGAAGGACATCGTCGTCGTCTCGGTCATGCCCTGCACCGCCAAAAAACACGAAGCGAACCGTCCCGAAATGGTCGATTCCGGCTTCAAAGACACCGACTACGTGCTGACCACCCGCGAGCTCGGCAAAATGATCACCGCCGCCGGCATTGACTTCGTCAACCTGTCTGACGGCCGCGCCGACGAACTGGCCGGCGAGAGCACGGGCGCGGCGGACATTTTCGCCAACACCGGCGGCGTGATGGAAGCGGCGCTGCGCACGGCCTACGAAGTCATCACCGGCCGCGAGCTGCCCTTCCCCAGCCTGCACGTGGCCTCCATCCAGGGCCTGGATGGCATCAAAGAAGCGTCCTTCAAGCTCGAGGGCTGCAAGCCCGAGTTCAGCTTCCTGGAAGGCGTCACAGTCAAAGTGCTGGTCGCTCACGGGCTGGGCAACGCCCACAAGGTCTGCAAAAAACTCGAAGCCGGCGAGCTTGCCGAGTTCCATTTCGTGGAAATCATGACCTGCCCCGGCGGCTGCATCGGCGGCGGCGGCCAGCCACGGCTGACCGACGATAATGTGCGGCGTGCCCGTATTGCGGCAATTTATTCGGAAGACGAGAGCCGCGCCTTGCGCAAATCGCACGAGAATCCCGAGATCAAGCAGATCTACGCTGAATTCTTGGGCGAACCTCTCGGGCACAAGTCCCACCATCTGTTGCACACGACGTACACGCCCCGGCAGTAGCCAGGTCACGGGGGAATTGCCGCCCGGGGCATCGTGAAGTGCCCGGGCGGCAGAGTGTAAAGCAGGGCTTATGTTGTTGTGGCGCCGGAGAAGAGGCACTGCTAGGCATAAGCCCTGTTGTTTCAGGAGAGCGAAGCATGAATAAAAAGACCAGCATCCCCGAACGCACCGTCACCCGGCTGTGTTTGTATCGGCGCATTCTGCTCATGCTGTTGCCCGAGGGCCGTGAGTATGTGCGTTCCCAGGAATTGGCGACGCTGGCGCGCGGCAGTTCGGCGCAGGTGCGCCGGGACATCATGTCGCTGGGCTACACCGGCCTCCCCAGCAAGGGCTACCGGGTACACGACCTCCTGGCCAGCATCGGCGAGCTGCTCGACGCGCCGGAGGTGGAGTCCGTCGCCCTGGTGGGCGTGGGCAACCTCGGCCACGCGCTGCTATCTTACTTGGTCGGGCGGCGCCCAAACCTGACCATCCGCGCGGCGTTTGACGCCAACCCCGCTCTGCAGGGCCTGGCCATCCACGGCTGCCCCTGCTACCGCCCCGAGGACATGGAGACCGTCCTGAGCAACTACAACATCCGCACGGCAATCCTGGCGGTACCAGCAGGAACGGCCCAGGCAGTGGCCGAACGACTCGTCGCCTGCGGCATCCGTAGCATCCTCAACTTCGCGCCGACGCGACTCAATCTGCCTAACGACGTCTACGTCGAAGACATGGATATCAGCGCGTCTCTGGAACGCGCCGCTTTCTACGCCCGCCGCACGGACGACGACGGCCCCGCGCAGGCGTGATCCTGACTTGTCGCCTTTCTCGCGCCCCCCGGCGGCTTTTGTCCATTCCTGTCTTTAACTCTTTTTCCTGTGAGCTATATTTGAGCTGCGTCCCCCCCCCCGAATGTAGTAGAATCTTTGCAGGAATAACACCACGACATGCCGGACATCACTCCCCTTCTCCCGCCATCCCAGAATCGCAAACCGCACACAGCCATCTTTCTCAGTGGCAGTGGCAGCAATGCCGAAGAGATCATCAAGGTTCTGCAAGCGTTGGACAGCGCTCCGCTGGAAATCAAGGCCTTGGTCACCGACGCGCCTAAAACCAGCCGCGCCACTGAATTGGGCAGGGACTACAAACTACCCGTGATCGGCGTCGACATCCGCGAATTCTACGCCCAACATGGCGAGTCGCGCGTGTCCATCGCCACCCCCAAGGGCCAGGAAATACGCAAAGCCTGGACCGACGAAGTCCGCCGCCAGATCGCGCCCCTGAACCTCGACTTTGCCATTTTTGCCGGCTTCGTGCCGCTGACCAATCTCACCGAGGACTTTCCCTGCCTCAATGTCCACCCCGGCGATCTGACTTACCTGAAAAATGGCGAGCGGCTGCTAGTCGGTCTGCACACCGTGCCGATCGAACGGGCCATCCTCGAGGGCCTCAGCTCCCTACGCAGCAGCGTGATCATCGCCCTGCCCTACACCGGCAAAGGCGCCGAGATGGACAACGGCCCCGTACTGGGCATCTCCAGCGAGGTGCCCATTGACCTCGACGGCGAGAACCACGCGGCACTGCTGGCCGCCATGCGCAAACGCCCGTCCCTGCGGCCTCGGGGCGGCTTCGGCGACCGCCTGGAAGCCGTCGCCATAAAGAACCAGGAAAACCTCAAACGCGGCGGCGACTGGGTGGTCTTCCCCAGGGTCGTCATCGACTACGCCGAAGGGCGTTTCGGCATGGCCGAAAATAACCAGCTCATGTACCTCATCGGTGATAAATGGCGCGCCATCAAAACCGTCATCTACCACCAGAACGGGCACAAGGAACTAGTACTCTGATTTTCGCCCAGAAGTCCGACTGATCCGACTGATCCGACTGATCCGACTGACCCGACTGATCCGACTGACCCGACTGATCCGACTGATCCGACTGATCCGACTGATCCGACTGACCCGACTGATCCGACTGACCCGACTGATCCGACTGATCATCGACCCGATCGGTCCGATCGGTCCGATCCGTCCGCTCCGTCCGCGAAGAAGACAGAAGACCAGACCGAATATCCGACTGATCATCGACCTGATCGGTCCGATCCGTCCGCTCCGTCCAATGCTCTTCACTTAACAAATTTCATGGTGCCTTAAGCTTCAGCAAAACAGCCTGTTATGCTCGCGGCATTTATTGCCGCGAAGCGGCAGAAGCGCTGAAAGCGCGAAACATACCAGCCCAGGGCAAGCACGCTGAAAGCGTGCGCCGCCCTGGGTAGAACGGCGACCATGTTCGTGTTCCTCGGCCCCTTTGGCCCCAGTCGGCGCAGCTGACTGGGGCCAAAGAGGCAATGGAACCCAGTAACGTCTTCACCGTTTTGTCGTTTGCGCCCGCTGCGGTGTTTTTTTAGGCCGCCCTTACAGGGCTTATTTCGGGTGGGGCCTCTACCCAGGGCGACGCGCCGCCTTCGGCGTCGCTTGCCCTGGGCTATCTTAGGGCGCACCTTCGGCGCTAAAAACCAGGCCGAAAGCCCACGCAGAAGGGAGCTCCGCTCCCGGCTGTCCTTGCCCGCACGACTGCTATCGACTGCTATCGACTGCTATCGACTGCTATCGACTGCTATCGACTGCTATCGACTGCTATCGACTGCTATCGACTGCCATCGACTGCTATCGACTGGGGCGGAAACGCAGGTCCGCCCCTACAAAATTCGACTGCCATCGACTGCTATCGCCCTCACTCCAGGTTTTCTGGCAAGTCCACGAGCTGCTCGCCGGAGACATTATGCAGGGCGTCGACGCCAGGGAGGACGATATCAGCGGTGCATGCCGGCGGGACGACGAAGCGGCAGCGGATGATGCCGTGCTCGCGTTTCCACTCGCTGCGGAATGTCCCATGCGGGCTTTCATGGCTCACTTTCACCCAGTCGAGGTCGCGCACCAAGCACGGGCGGATGAGCACGTGCTTGCAGCCCGGGCCTTCCTTGGTCGGACAGATACCGCCGAGGTACTGGTAGAACCACGCAGAGAGATCGCCGAACATGATGTGATTGCGCGAACTGCCGCCGGCCCAGCTTTCCCACAGCGTCGTTTCGCCCAGCTTTGCCCAGTTGCCCCAGCCAGGAAATTCGGTCTGGGTAAGGAGCTTGAAGGCGTCGTCGGCATAGCCGTAATCAGCCAGCACTCGTGGCACGTATTTGGCACCGAGGATGCCGAAATTGACCTTGTGGGCGTTGGCGCGGACCTTCTCGGCCAGTGCGGCGGCGGTTTTCGTGCGCTCGGGCTCGGGCACCAGCCCGAAGTACAGAGCTGCACCCAGGGAAGTCCATTCGCCACCTGCGTAGATGCCATCGCCGCGATGGTACTTGGCGTTGATGGCGCTACGAATGCGGCTAGCTAGGTTTTGGTAATGCGTAGCCTCGTCACCGCGGCCAAGAATGCGGGCGAATTCGGCCATGATGGTCACGTCATAGAAGTAATAGGCACTGGAAGTCAGTTCCACGGGGGCTACGTGCTCCTTGTCGAAGGGACACCAGTCGCCCAAGCCGAAGCGGACGAGGTTGCCTTCGGACATGCCCTGGCAGTAGTCAAGATACAGCTTCATCGCGCCATAATGGCGGCTGATGATCGCCGTGTCCCCGCAAAACAGGTACAAGCGCCAGGGGTATTCGAAGAGCAGGCTGTCCCAGGCCGGCCCGCTACCCCAGTTGAAACCCCAGCCGCCGGAGGGGGCGATGCCGGGCAGTTGGCCGCTAGGCCGCTGCGTATCCACCAGCAGCTGGACAAAATGCGCGAAAGCCCGCCGCACGTCGTAATTCCACAGGCCGGTCTCAGCGGCCAGTTGGGCATCGCCAGTCCAGCCGTTCTTTTCGCGGTGCGGGCAGTCAGTGGGAATGCCCACGAAATTCGAGAGAAAGCTCTGCTGCGTCATCGCCTGGAGCTGATTGGCGATGTCATGCGAGCAGGCGAAAGCGCCGGCCTCGGCAAAGGCGTTGTGCACCATGCAGGCACGGATGGCGCAGAGCTTGGCGCCGCCATTCAAGATGACTTTCACATAGCGGAAGCCGTGGAAGGTAAAACGCGGCGACCAGTTTTCCTCCCCCTGCCCCTTTAGCCGGTAGTGGTCTTCCTGAAAGACCCCTTCCGTGACAAATTTGGCGATGTTCTCCCGATCAATGTCGCCATTGTCGGCAATGCGTTCGCTATACTGCAACGCGACTTCGGCGCCGGCGGGACCCGACACCGTGATTTCGCAGTGCCCCGCCATATTGAGGCCAAAGTCATAGACCACGGCGCCGTCGGCGAGCGTCGTGCTCCCGGCCGCATCAATGCGCCGCATGACCTTGCATGGCTCGAGGTCTTCGCGTACAATCAGCCCGCCGGGCGGATAGCATTGCCGGGCGGCACGCCAGGCGCTGTCGTCAAAATCAGGATCGGCAAAGCCGGGTATTTCCTTGGCGGCGTCATAGAATTCGCCATTGCGCAGACCATCGAAAGTCACGGGACTCGCAGTGGTTTTCCAGCTCGCATTGCTGGACACGGCGACGCGGCCGTCGATTTCGACATCGCAGAGCAGTTTGGGAAAGTCGCGCCAGGGCGCCTTGTCAAAGCACCACACTTCGTGGGTATGGCAGTTATACCAGCCATTGCCCAGGAGTACCACCAGAGCGTTCTTGCCAGGCCGCAGCAGCGCCGTGACGTCGTAGTCGACAAAGCTGGCGCGCCGGTCGTACTGGGTCACCACGGGCGCCAACACGCGGTCATCAACCTTCTGGCCATTGACATAGAGCTCATGCCAGCCCAGGCCGCACAGATACACCACGGCCTTCTTGGGCGCCGTGGCGCACGTGAAGGTCTTGCGCAGGTAAGGCGCCGGACCGACTGGTGTGTTGTAGTTGCAGTTCCCATTGCTGCCATTGATCCAGTAGCCATGCCACGTGCGTTTCATAGTCCAGTCCTTTGGTTGTGAGCCTGAGTGAAATAAGACATCGCCCAAAAATAGTCTGCAAGAAGGCGCGGCAATTCGCCCGCTGAACTGGTCAACACACACGGCACAACCCTTGCGAACTGCGCGTGAAGACCGCCTGATCATCACATCATCCAAACGTAATACCGGCGACGCTTCACGCAAGCAGCCACTAGCAGCAGTTTTCCGCGGATGGTAAGCGGTCAGTAACCACCCCGACGGGGAAAACACCGGGGACAATTTGCAGGAAACCCACGGTCAACCGCCGCCCAGCCATTCGACCTTGATTTCCGCCGACCTTTGCGGCAGCGGGTTTCATTGGAGCCATTGATAATTGAACCATAGAGCTTCTAGTTGAGTCAAACGCGCCCGTTTCCCTGGCCGCGAAGCGGCAGAAGCGCTGAAAGCGCGAAACATACCAGCCCAGGGCAAGCACGCTGAAAGCGTGCGCCGCCCTGGGTTACACGCCCTCTACGCTCGTGTTCCTCGGCCCCTTTTGCCCCAGTCGGCGAAGCTGACTGGGGCAAAAGGGGCAATGGAACTCACTTGCTTACCTGGGATTGACATCGGCGGCATGTTTGGCCGCCATTATCAATGGGTGACCGATTACTGCGGATAAATAACCCGCCATTGCCGCCGCTTCCCGTCACGCAATTCACGGCTATATTGCTGCCCGTGCCGTCCCCCGTATGGTCACCCGCCACGCCCAAACCGGCGTAGCTGCGAACGTCGTCAGCGTCTGTCAAGAACAAAGACTATGGGAGAGAATCGTCATGAACATCGCCGTTGATTTTGCCGCCAAATGCGGGAGGAAGATCAAGCCGTTGCACGGCATCAACAACAGCCCCATTGCCCTGTACAAGCCCCTGCCCGAGCTGCTGCAGGCCGGCATTCCCTACATTCGCCTGCACGACACTGGCGGCGCCTACGGCGGCAACTGCTACGTGGACATACCCAATATCTTCCCGGATTTCAATGCTGACGAAAATGACCCGGCGTCCTACCGCTTTGAGTTCACCGACGCGTACTTCAAGCAGCTGGTCGCCTCAGGCATGAAAATCTTCTACCGCCTTGGCGTGACCATTGAGAACAACTTCAGGCTCCACGCCTACCGCATTGCACCGCCGGCAGACCCGGCAAAATGGGCGCGCATCTGCGAACACGTCGTGCGCCACTACAACGAAGGCTGGGCAAACGGCTTTCACTACGGCATCGACTACTGGGAAATCTGGAACGAGCCCGAAAATCCGCCCATGTGGAGCGGCACCCGCGAGCAGTTCTTCGAGCTCTATCAGGTCACCGCCACGCATTTGCGCAAGTGCTTCCCGACCATCAAGATCGGCGGCTACGCCTCCTGCGGTTTCTACGCCATCAACCGCCCCAACCCCACGGATTTCTTCAAGAGTTTCATCACCTGGTTTGATGAATTCTTACAGCTCGTGCGCAAAAACGACCTGCCTTTGGACTTCTACTCCTGGCACCTCTACACTACCGACCCGGAGGAAATCATCCTCCACGCCCGCTATGTCCGCCAGAAGCTGGACGAATACGGCTTCCAGCAGGTCGAAAGCATTTTCAACGAGTGGAATTTTGTCTTGCCGGACGAAGAACGCCGCTGGGACCTGATGAAGGAAGCGCCCGGCGCGGCTTTTGTCGCCGCCGCGTTTGCGCTGATGCAACGGGACAGCATCGACAAGGCCATGTACTACGACGCCCTGCCCACCCGCCGCTACTGCGGGTTGTATTATTTCCCCAACGGCAAGACCACGAAGACCTACTGTTCCTTCCTGGCCTTCAATCAGCTCTACAAGCTGGGCGACGAATGCGCCGCCAGTTGCGACGGCAAGAACGCCTATGTCCTGGCGGCCGCCGCCGGCGCGAAGGGCGCAGTACTCGCCGTCAACAACAGCAAGAGCGGTCGGAAGGTCACCTGGGACATCAAAAACGCCCCCG
This sequence comes from Lentisphaeria bacterium, assembly GCA_028706165.1. Classification (GTDB taxonomy): domain Bacteria; phylum Verrucomicrobiota; class Lentisphaeria; order Oligosphaerales; family Oligosphaeraceae; genus Oligosphaera. The sequence goes on from JAQWBY010000040.1 coordinate 11,733, forward strand.
CACACGTGCAGGCTTTCCTCATCAGCAACAGACACGCACTCGACCGCGTGGACTTCACGGCCGACTTCAGCATGCCACCCTACTCCGTGCTGCTGCTCCTCTGCAATGACGACCTGCAGAAGACCGAAGCCGTCAGCGCCACCGGTAAATTCGCCGGTCTGGGCTGACGCGCGACCTAACACGCCGGCGGCACTGAACGCCGGCGGCACTGAACGCCGGCGGTTATTCTGCGTGGGGCATGGAATTACGCGTTTGCACAGCCAGCTTTGATGGCGGGACAGTCACTTTTGAGTACGGCGGCATGGCTTCAGTGAGCCACACGTTGCCGCCGACAACCGAATGGTGACCGATGGTGATGTCGCCCAGGATGGTCGCCTCGGCGTAGATCGTGACGTGGTCTTCGATATTGGGGTGGCGCTTGGTGCCCTTGATGAGCTTGCCGCAGGCGTCCTTGGGGAAGCTCAGCGCCCCCAGGGTGACGCCCTGGTAGAGCTTCACGTGTTCGCCGATAATCGCCGTTTCGCCGATGACCACGCCGGTGCCGTGGTCGATGAAGAAATGCGCCCCGATGGTCGCGCCGGGATTGATGTCAATGCCGGTGACGGCGTGGGCGTACTCGCTCATCACCCGAGGAATCAGCGGCACTTTCTGCACGTAGAGCTCGTGGGCGAGGCGATGAATACTGATGCATTTGAAGCCCGGGTAGGCCAGGATGATCTCGTCCAGGGTACGGGCAGCGGGGTCGCCATCCAGTGCGGCCTGCGCGTCGGTCAGCAGCACGTCGCGAATCGCGGGCAGTTTCTGCAAGAGGGCAATGACGGTTTCCTGCGCGCGAGTCCGGCAGGACTTGTCACAGCTGTCTTTGTCACAACGGAAGGCATAGGCTTTGGCGACCTGGTCAGTCAGGCCGTTCTGCACCTGATTGAGCATTTCACCCAAGGCAAAGAACTGCCCCTCAGCATGGAACTGATGTCGACCAGTGTAGCCCGGAAACAGCAACTCCAGCAGCTGCTGCAGCAGACGCAGAATCACCTCCTGCTGGGGGATGCCGCAACGCTCCATGTAGCTGACGCCACCGGCACGCTCATAGCTGGCGCACAAGCCACTGACGACTTCTTTGGCCAAATCGTCATTCCACAAGCTGTCTTCCTGGCAGCGACGGCAATCGACAGTTCCCAGATGCAGTTCTTCGCTCATGGTCATTTACTCCCAGGGTTGGACCGCTCAGGCGCGTCCTCGTGTTCTTTTTCCAGCATGATGGTCACGGGGCCGTCGTTCACCAGACAGACCGCCATGTTCGCACCAAAACGGCCCGTCGCCACAGGCAGACCGCCACAGGCAAGGCGTTCGACAAAATGTTCGTAAAGCGGTTCCGATAGCTCCGGCGGCGCCGCATCGACAAAACTCGGCCGGCGCCCACGACGGGTGTCGCCATACAGAGTGAACTGACTGACAACCAGCACCTCGCCCTCAATATCCAGCAGAGACAGATTCATTTTGCCGGCGGCGTCTTCAAACACGCGCAGATTGAGGCATTTGTCCGCGAGAAATTCCGCCTCGGCGGCCGTATCGCCCTGGCGCACCCCCAGGAAGATGAGCAGGCCCGGGCCAATCTGGCCGACGACCTCCCCGGCAATGGTCACCGATGCCTCGGATACTCTCTGAATCAACACCCGCATCGCTGTTCTCCGCTTCTTAACGTCTCAACGCAGCCAGGACTTCTTCCACCGGTAGGCCGATGACGTTGCTCTGCAGCCCGTCAATACCCGCCACGATCATGTCGCCGTGCTCCTGAATGCCGTAGGCACCGGCCTTGTCCAGCGGATTGACCAGGGCAAAATAGCCGTCGATGGCCGCGTCGTCGAGGTCGCGGAAACGAACCCTCGTCCGCGCCAGCCAGCAGTGCTCGGCGCAGTCACGCACCAGACACACCCCCGTGAGCACGTCGTGCTCCCGGCCGGCGAAAGCCCGCAGCATTGCCCGCGCCGCCGGCAGGTTGGCCGGCTTGCCGAAGATCTGCCCTGCGAAGGCAATCACCGTGTCAGCGCCCAGCACCAGGCGACCAGGCATGGCCGCAGCCACGGCGCGGGCTTTGGCGCTGGCCAGGCGCTGCACCAGCGCCTCGGGGCTTTCCCCCGCCTGGGGCTCCTCGGGGACATCCGCCGTGCGGACCTCCAAAGGCACGCCCGCACGCGCCAGGAGTTCCCGTCGCCGCGGCGACGCCGACGCCAGCACCAGCGTTTCCTCGCCGGCCAGGCGTAAGGCGTAATTAGGCGTGATCATCGTTGCCGCTGCCATCAGGATTTCCGCATGCCCTTACCGCGCTGGATGCGCCGTTTGGTCGCCTGGTATTCACTCTCCCGCGAGCGCTTGGCGCCGGCGGCCGAGCGTCGAGTAGCGTTGGCATTGTCCAAGGATTCGCGCTCGCGCAAGTCGATGAAGATGGGCATGCCCGCCTCGGGGTAGAAGGCATCGCGAATCTGATTCTCCAAAAACTGCAGGTAGTTGCGCGGGCAAAGCGACGCCTTGTTGACAAATAGGAGGAATCTCGGCGGGGGGCAGCCCCGCATGGTCCCGTAGAAAATCTTGAAGCGCTTGAGCCCGGTGCTCGGCGGCGGATTGCGCGCGAGGGTGTCCTGCAGGAACTGATTGAAGACCGCGGTGGGCACGCTCACCCGCATCTGCTCGCGGACATGCAGGAGCTGCGCGGCGATCTGTTGGCAGTTGTGGCCGCTCAAAGCGGATATCAGCAGTATGGGCGCGTGGTTCATGAAGGGCATGTCGGCCCGCACCCGCGCCTGAAAATCGCGCGCCTTCACGCCCTCGGCGCTGACCAAGTCCCACTTGTTGGCCAGCAGCACGCAGGGCTTGCGCGCTTCGACAATGACGCGGCCGATGCGGCGTTCCTGGGTAGTGCAGGGGTCCGTACCGTCAATCATGAACAGCACGATGTCGCAACGCTTGATCGCCGCTTCCGAGCGGGATAAGCTGAAGAATTCGACTACGGTGTCGACCTGCTTCTTGCGGCGCATGCCGGCCGTGTCGATCAGCGTCAGCGGCAGCTCCGTGCCATCGACGGTTAGGGAGAAAGGTATCTCAATGGCGTCGCGCGTCGTCCCGGGAATGTCGCTGACCATCACCCGCTGGGCACCCAGTAGGCGATTCACCAGCGACGACTTGCCCACATTCGGGCGGCCAACCACGGCGATCTGCAAACGCCCCTCGGGGGCTTCCGCCGCGACATCGCTTGCCGGCAGCAGCTGCATGGCGCGATCAACCAAGTCGGAGATGCCCATGCGATGCGTGCAGCTCGTGGGCACAATGTGCTCGTAACCCAGTGCGGCAAAGACGCCCTCGGCGTCCGCACGAACCATGTCGTTATCGGCCTTGTTGGCCGCAATGACCACCGGCTTGCCGGTGCGGCGCAGGAAAGCGCCGACCTCTTCGTCCTGCCCGGTGATGCCGTCCTGGCAATTCAGCACCCAGATCAGCACCGACGCCTCGGCGACGACCTCGGCTACCTGCTCGCGGATCATGCCGTCAAAGAGGTCCGTGGCCTTTTCCCGGTCGTGGAGGCCGAGACCGCCAGTGTCAACCAGCAGAAAACGCTGGCCAAAATGTTCGCAGGGCGCCGCCACGCGGTCGCGGGTGACCCCGCTTTGCTCGTGGACAATCGACACCCGCCGGCCGAGGATGTTGTTGAATAACGCGGACTTCCCGACATTCGGGCGGCCGACAATCGCAATAACAGGACGTGATGATGCCATGGTGCGGGTCTTTCTCTCTGGTTTTGTCGTCACTAATCAATCATTCGCGCCTGGCCATGGACTGTCGCACACACCCCATGCAGCCGCTGCCGCAGCGGCTGCGTCAGTATCTCTCCAAAGCAATTTTCAGACGGGCCAGCGTGCGTTCGCGGCCCAGAAGCTCGACGGTCTCGTAGATGCCTGCGCCAACGCCGCTGCCGGTGACCGCTGCGCGCAAGGGCTGATTCAATTTGCCGTGGGCGAGACCGGTCTGGTCGCAGGCCGCCTGGATGGCGCCTTCAATGCCTGCGGCAGCAAAATCCGGCAGAGCCGCAAAGAGTGCCGGAATGGCCTGCAGCGCGGCACGCACGACTGGGTCTTTTAGCTGCTTGGCACAGACCTTCTCGTCGTACTCCGGCACGTCCACGAAGAAGTACGACCACTGCTCCAGGTCGGCAAAGCGCTTCACGCGGCTCTGCATGAGGGCGCCGACCGCCTGCAGCTGACTGTCGCTGACAGCGGCCGCCCACGGGTAGCGCTTGAGCCACTCGCGGCTCACGGCCAGAAATTCGTCCGCCGGCATTTCGGCGATGTACTGGCCGTTGAGATTGGTCAGTTTCTGGATGTCCATCTGCGCGGATGCGTGGAGGACCCGCGACAGCGAGAACGCCGCAGTGAGCTCCTGACGGCTCATCTTTTCGCGGTCGTCGCCGGGCGACCAGCCCAGCAGGCTCAGGTAGTTGAACAGCGCGTCGGCGACAAAGCCGTTGTCGCGGAAATCGCCCACGAAGGCATCGCCATCGCGTTTGCTGTAGGGCTTGCCGGCTGCATTAACGATCATGGGCAGGTGCGCGTAGGTCGGCACCGCCGCGCCCAGGCAGCTGAAGAGCATGATGTGCCGGAAGGTGTTCTCCACGTGGTCATCGCCACGGATGATGTGGGTGATGCCCTGGGTGATGTCGTCAACCACGTTGGCCAGATGGAAGACCGGCGAGCCGTCGCTGCGCACGATGACCACGTCGCGCATACTGTCCAGCGGCTTGCTCATATCGCCCTTGACCTCGTCGTGGTAGCTGATCACGCGCCGCGTAAAGCGCAGTTTGGCGGCACCGGGAACGCTGAATTCCGCGCCGTCGCGCAAGATCGCGTCCTCTTTACCGGCGAGTGTGAAGAGCACTTGTTCCGCTGCATCGAGAACCTGCAGATCCAGGCACCCCGCCAAGCAGCAGCCACCCGGCGCCGGTGTGCCCTTTTTGGAGATGCCAGCGTAGTCCACGCCCTTGCCGCTGACCTGCACCGGCACTTCGGGGTGCACTGGCACGTCAACCGTGCCGACCGACGACACGCCGGGAATGCGCTCGGCCGCAAAGGGGATCCGGAAAACGACCGCCTCCCCGCCGCCGCCTTTGGCGTCTCGATAGGCATCGCCAGCGGCCAGCAGGCGCTCCGCCGCCGCCAAGTGCTTCTGCACCTGCGACGTCTGGTACAACGGTGGCTTTTCATCAAAATCCAGCCCGAGCCACTCCATGACCTCCAGCAGGGTCGCGATGGCCTCCGGCGTCGAACGCTCTAAATCCGTGTCCTCAATACGCAGCAGAAATGACCCGCCTTCATGCCGGGCAAACAACCAATTGAAAATCGCCGCACGAATATTGCCGATGTGGACCTGACCCGTCGGCGACGGCGCAAAACGAACACGCACACTCATGAATTCTGTCCTTAATTCTCGCAAGGTGACCTGACAACCAGCAAACAATAGGCAAACTACTTAATATAAGCAACAAAACCCACTTTTACAGGCGCGCGAAGCAATTGAACAGGCGGGGCCGTAATCGGTCACCCATTGATAATGGCAGCCTCAAGGGACGCCAGAGACCAGTGTGACTGATTTGCGGCGGGGCGCTGGGGCGAGGACTCACGTCTCACGTCTCACGACTCATGGCCGGGACTGTGGGGACTTTCGGGACCGTGGGAAATGACGCTTTGGACACAAGGGACTGGTTGACCGACTCTAGGGACTTCTGGTAACAACGTTTTCGGCAAGTTTTCGCAGCCGGATCCGACCGATCAGACCGATGCTCTTCACTTAACAAATTTCATAGTGCCTTAAGCTTCAGCCAAACAACCTGTTATGATCGCGGCATTTATTGCCGCGAAGCGGCAGAAGCGCTGAAAGCGCGAAACATACCAGCCCAGGGCAAGCACGCTGAAAGCGTGCGCCGCCCTGGGTAACGCGCCATAATGGTCCGTGTTCCTCTGCCTCTTTGGATTCAGTCGGCGAAGCTGACTGGAGCCAAAGAGGCAATGGAACTCATTGCTTGCTGCGGCAATTTTGCGCTGTGCCCCTTCGTCGCAGGTCTTTTTGGCCGCCCCTTCAGGGCTCTTTTGGGTTGGGGCACCTTACCCAGGGCGACGCGCCCTGCGGGCGCTTGCCCTGGGCTATCTTAGGGCGCACCTTCGGTGCTCAGAACCTCGGCGAATGATCTTGTGCATGGTTACCAATCAACACATCGCCGGCGATTGCCGCATGCTACGTGAAGAGCATTGCTCCTATGAAATCCGCTGCCTGGTTAGCCACCCATGCGTAATGGCTGGGCGGCGACTGGCCATGGGGTTCCGGCAAATTGCCCCCGGTGTTTTCTCCGCCGGGGCGGTTACTGAACGAGTACCTTTTCGCGTCGGCGGACAGTCATTGAGACGCCGTTATTGCCAGCGCCGCCCACCTACGCACAAGAGGGACATGACTAAGGTGGAATGTCGCTCACCGCCGCGATAAAGCGGGCATCTGAGCGACACGATCGGTTCACCAGAACTCACAACGATGAATGCCCAAATCACACGAACAAGACAGCTCAAATCATCCTGATCCACAATTTGCTGTTATTCGGTGTCTTTTTTGCTTGTCAAGGGGCGAGTTTTTGA